>JAGTUW010000163.1 GCA_018224345.1 Bacteroidota bacterium | reverse complement strand
GCGATCACCTTCGAACAGGGCAGCTTTACCTCGCGCACCGAGGAACGACTGGTGGTCGATACGCTGACACAGCCGCCGCTCATGGTCGTGCTTTATAGTGACACAACAAGGGCGAATATTCCCACCGATACACTGAATGTCTGGCCGCCCTATACGACCTACACCTTCGACGCGAGCGGAAATCCAGTCGATTCTACGCGTGTTACGGCCGACGGTTCACTGCTGCGCGAGGCCCATTTTTATTATCAGACGCCATATGAAATACTCAATCGCTATGAACTTGGCCGCTATATCACACCCTACGGTATCGGTCTCGATCTCGGCGAGGGCTGGACATGGGTCTATGACGTGACGGATTTTCTGCCATTGCTCAGGGACAGCGTCCATCTCACGGCGGGGAATTTTCAGGAATTACTGGATATGAAATTCATTTTTATAGAGGGGACACCGCCACGCGACGTGAAAAGTATCCGCAATCTCTGGCAGGGAAATTTCCTCCTGAAAAATTTTCACGAGCGAGTGCAACCGATCTCACTCCCGCTCGATCCCGGCGCCGCGATGTTCAAAGTCCGTACAACAGTGACGGGACATGATTTCAACAATCCGACGAACTGCGCGGAATTCTGTCCGAAAATTCATACTGTCAGTGTGAACGGGCAGACCGTCCGGCAATGGCAGATTATGCAGGAGTGTTCGAGCAATCCGTTGTATCCCCAGGGTGGGACCTGGGTGTATGCGCGAAGTGGTTGGTGTCCGGGTATGGAGGGGACAACGCAGGAAATCGAGATCACGCCCTGGGTCGACGGCAATGAAGCGACAGTACATTACAGTTCGCAGTATGACGAGTACGGGAATTATGTGATGGAGTCACAGCTCGTCTCCTATGGTGCGCCGAATCATCAGCTCGATGCCGCTGTCGAGAACATACTGATTCCCAGTGATTACGAATTGCATGGACGCTTCAATCCCTATTGCGGCATGCCGCGTATCGTGATTCAGAATCGCGGAGCAGAGCCGCTTACCTCGCTCGACATCCGCTATGGATTCCGGGGGACACCGCCCTCGGTGTATCGCTGGACCGGCCGGCTGGATTTTCTCCATAAAGATACTGTGGATCTTCCGCCACTTGATTATGCAGAGCTCGGAGCGGAACATGTCTTCGATGTCCACGTCGATGCACCCAATGGTGGTGTGGATGAATACGCATACAATGATACGCAATTCAGTCGCTTCACGCCGGTGCCGGTGTTGGACGAAAAGCTCATCGTCCGTTTCCGCACCAACAATGCGCCACATGAAAATCGCTGGGAGCTGCGTGACGCAGAAGGACAGCTCGTGCTGAGTCGAGGAAATTTCTCTGCGAACACCGTCTATGTCGATACCCTCGATCTGCTCCCCGGCTGTTACGAACTGACATTGCATGACACAGGGGAGGACGGCATCTCCTGGTGGGCGAACAATGACGGTGTCGGTTTCATTCAGCTCCACACGGTTGAAGGTGGGCTGTGGACGACACTCAATCCGGATTTCGGCAAATTCACCAGTGTTTCCTTCCGCTACTCCAATCTTGTCAGCGTTGAGGATGTGGCCGAGCCGGTCCGGGGATTCGATCTGTATCCCAATCCGGCGAATGACCATCTCACCTTGCGTTACGAGATCGCACCTGACAAACGGCTGCATTACGAGCTGTACAATCTGCTCGGGGAGCGATTGCTTCGTGGCAGCGAGCGGGATGCAGCCGGCGGGGTGTATCTGGAGATCATTCCCACCACGGATCTGTCTCCGGGAAAGTACATCGTCGTTGTCGCCGAAGGTGCACGCGTGCTGCGGCGGATGCCTGTGACTATCGTCCGGTAATGCCGCGAGTGTCAGGTCTTGTCGTCTGAGGCGCGGGGAATTGTGACGCGACGCTCTGGCTGTATGCCGGGTTGGCGTTGACGGGCACGTCTCTTCAGTCTGTTCAGTCTGTTGTCGTATGATTCCGGTTTTGCAGAATGAAGATGAGTTTTTTGACGTCCTGTCCAGACGGTATCCTGGAAAAACGACAGTTCCTGAGCAGAGCGAGCGAACGGCTGTTATCGGGATGTGTGCGTGCAATGATGCAATGTACATGCAGGGTATGGAAGCAATAATCAATGAGAGCCTGCAGGGCTTCGGTTGCGAAACCTTTGCCCTGTGACTCAGGGTGAAGCGTCAACCCGAGTTCCGCAACATCGGGTTCATCAATCGGAACAAGCACGCCACAGTCCCCGATAAGTCTGTCATTCCCTGATTCGATGATGGCGAATTGATACCAGATGCCGGGCATGCCGGGAGCGAGTCCCCGTTGTTCGCGAATGAAGCGCTTGACTTCCTGTTCGCTCGTTGGACACCACATCTGATAGCGGACGACGTCGGGATTGGAGCGATAGGCATACACCTGGCGGCTGTCTTCGATTCGCAGGGGACGGATAAGCAGGCGGTCGGAGGAGATGCGGATCATTCGGTGACTCAGGCCATGATGGGGTTTCGTGCCATACGGAATGTGAAGATGTTTCAGGCACTTGCATGTGAATATACCTCATACTAAGTTTGTTCACCAGGTTGACCGAACCATGTCTCACACGCACGATCCGGTCACCGGTCACGAAACCATTCACATCAACGGTGAAGCATGAGCCGCACGGTTCAGCCCAGTGCACCGCGGGAATCACGATTCGCGTTCCTTTTGTTGATGGCCCTGCTTGGACTCTCGTTTTTCGGACTGGCCATCTACACGGTCTTCCTTTTTCTCGAGTAGACGCGATTCATACCCCCACCGGGTCCCTGCCTGCACGGCAGGAGACGCACGCCAACGCCGCCCCATCAGCGGCGTTGTGTATTATATAGTATGGTAAGCGGGGAGCAGATGAGGGGATATGGAGGAATGGTACCACGGAAAACGCAGGTCACACAGGGGAGACTTTGCATTTCAGCAAAGCATCCCCTGTGAACACAGCTTCAAGGTTGTTCCCTTATCGTAGTTTTCCTGACCGGAGTACCCGGCGATGTATCAGCCGCGGAAGCGCCACCACAATCCCACGTACGGGAAGACATAGCCACTGAATCCCTTCGGTGAGAAGTACTGCACACCGAGTTTCAGCCGAAACGTCTCCCAACCGAAGAGGACTCCACCACCGAGACGTAGCCCTTCGAAGTCGATGTCATAGCCGACATCACCAACGAATTTCGTCCTGTTCGATACGTTGTGTTCGAGACCGGCGGCGAGGGAGGTACCTGATACCGAGGCGGTAAGGTCATCAGCATCGTCAATGCTTGCATCACTGGCAAAGTTCGTGTAATTCGCGGAGAGATGGAGACGGGTTTTCTGACCCATCGGCATGGAGTAAGCGATAAATGGCGAGATGGTCGTGAAATTCACATCATCTCCGAGAATACCGAGATCGAAATAGCCGACTCCGACTCCAAGAGCCAGGGCCTGCGTTTCCGTATCAATCAATGAGTATTTCGCCTCGACATTGTAATACTGAAACAGAAAGAGCAGCAGGTTGGTCCCTATCTGGAAGTTGTCGGACAGACCGTACTCGACAGGACCAAGTCCGACGGAGAATTCACCGCCATGCAGTGTATTCCCTGTAGGCATGCTCAGATTGGAAGTGATCGGGCGGCCGGCGAAGCCATCCTCCTGCGCATGAAGTGGCAAGGCCAGAAACGTAAATGTCAGCATGACAGAAAGAAACAATTTCATTTGAACTCCTCTGAATAATGGTACATGTGCTGGACAGATCGAAGACACTTCAACGAACGGTGTTTCATTTAGGTTCCTAATCCGGATAATATGTATCAACATACGACAGAATCAAGGAAAGAAGCAATTCTCTCTGTCGGATTTTCGGAGAGGAAAATGGTCAGGGAAGAAGGGAGTTCATGAGGTACGGCCAGACAGCGGGATGCGGATGGCTGAGAGGAGAATAATGAAAACCTGTGTCAGACGACTGCGGTGAGGAGGTAGAGGTCGCTGCGTTCTTCGCGGCAGTGGACGGTGAAGCCGGCATCTTCGAGTGTACGGGAGAGTGTGTCGACGGGAGGGAGAACGTCATCGGCAACGATACGACCAGCGTCGCGATGCAATGCATTCAATTCCTCGTGTCCCATCAGATGCAGAATGCAGAGAGAGCCACCCGGACGCAGGCAACGATGAAATTCTGCAAG
>JAGTUW010000162.1 GCA_018224345.1 Bacteroidota bacterium | reverse complement strand
AGCAGCGCATCGTCGACCAGGACCCCCGCGAGGAACGAGGGATACGAACCATGTTGAATCTCGGTCATACACTGGCACACGCATTGGAGTTGACGACCGGGGTCAGTCATGGCGTGGGGGTCGCATGGGGCTTGTTGAGTTGTCTGGAGTTGTCCCGTGGTCACGGACTCGATGAACGAAATGCCGCGCATTGCCGGGAGACGCTCTTTCCCCTTCTCATCCCGCTTCCGGAACTGCCTTCGCATGAAGTCCTTTGTGCCGCAATGCTACGCGACAAGAAACGCAGCGAAGGCCAACTGCGATCAGTCCTGCTGCGCAATCCCGGTGAAGCGGTGTTGACGACGGAGATCATGCCGGAGGACTGGATTGCCGCGTTGCATCGCTGCCGGACATGGTTTGCCTCCGTGCATGTGCGCGTGCACCTGCGTGCACCAAGGGATGTCGCCTTGTGTATCGAGGCAGGAAAATCGGAACTGAATCGTGCTCTCATCATCGCTGCGCAACGAAATGGAAGGACGACTATTATTGGACGCAGCGAAGCAGATGACGTGCGTTGCATGCTGCGCGCGTTGCGTGCTCTCGGTTATCCGATAGAAGATACCGAACGGGGGTATGTGATCGACAATCTCAATCGCCCTGTCAACTACCTGTATGAGGACGCAGAGCGGACGGTTTTCGTCTGCGAGGGGGGAACAACCTTCCGTTTCCTGCTGGCGCTCTGTTGCCGCAGTGTCAAACCGACGAAGCTGCTGCTTTCCCCCTCGCTGATGCGGCGACCGCATGAACCCCTGCTGAGCGCCCTGCGTCGTGCAGGGGCGACCATCGAAGCCTTTGACGATCTTTCGGGACAGGGGTATGTCATTCGCGGCTGGCAGGAGTCGCCCCGCTTGTTCTCGGTCGACCCTTCCGGCTCTTCGCAGTACGTGTCTGCTCTTGCTTTGTTGGCCGTGGGCGCCGACGCACCGTTCACAATCCGTTTGCTCGGGGAGAGTGTCAGTCGTTCCTATCTCGAGCTCACCTTCTCTCTCCTCGAACAGGCAGGGGTGGAAATCATCGCACATGACGATCTGATCGCGCTGAATCAGACCGAACGGCTCAGAGAAAAACTCACCTTGGAAATAGAAGCGGATGAAAGCTCGTCTGCGGTCTGGGCCGTCGCACATTTTCTCGGCCACCCGATCGAACCAGGACAGAAGGCACGCATTCCCAGGCAGCCGGATGGTGCAGTCGCCAGCTACCTGCTGAAACTGCGGGATGCCCGGCGAAGCCCGCAGAGCATCGACGTATCGGAAGTTCCGGATCTGCTGCCCGTGCTGACCATTGCGGCATTGACCGCGGCACACAGCGTCGTCTTTACCGGCGCCGCGCATCTGCGTTACAAGGAGTCGAACCGACTCGATGATTTCGCCGCGGTACTGCAGGCGGCAGGGGCGGACATTGAAGTGCGGGAGGACGGTCTGGAACTGCATCCTGTCATTAGCTTTCCCGATGAACTCAGCTTTGCAACAAACGGAGATCACCGCATGGTGATGGCGGGCACGCTGCTGTCACTGGTCAACCGCGGGTCCGTGCAGCTCGATCACCCCTGGTCAGTGACGAAATCCTATCCGCAATTCTGGGAGCACGCACGCCGCGCAGGATGGTCTGTCTGTCCGTTAGCTGAATGATGAATGAGAAAGCGTCACTTGATAATGAAAGGCACAGGCCGGGTGTGAGAAAGCAACTCCTGATCGTAACCGACAAATATCCGGTCGATCCCGGGCGCAGTCCGACTGCCTGGCTGCTCGAACATCTGCGTTCCCTCGAAGGGATTGCCGATGTCACCGTGGTTTCATTGCTTCGCATGCTTCCACGCGTGAAGAATCTTATCCTCGGAGGGTATGACCGGCGATGGTTCCGTATTCTTCGCGCTCTCCCGGCGGTGGAACAGCCGTTTCCGCATGTGACCGTCTACCATCGCCATTGTCTGACTGTGCCTGACCGGTTGGGATGGAAGTGGAACCCGGCGTTGTTCGTCCTGCAACAGCAGCGCTGGCTGCGAAAACTCCTGCACCGCTCCCGTTTCGATGCGGTCCTTGTGCATTATCTGCATGCTGCCACACCTCTGGCCCGCAATGGTGCACGGTCAGCGGGGATTCCATTATGGCTCGATGAGAATGAAGGTCTGGAAGCGCTGGAAGCAGAAGGTCAGGCGCGACTGCGGCGCTGGCTGTTACGTCAGCTTTCTTCTTCTGATATTGTATTGACACAATGCAGCAGACAGGAACGCGAACTTTCCGGTCTTCTGCCGCATATCCGCGTCCATGTCATTCCTCCGGGTGCTGGTGATGAACTCCCCGCTGGTGATATCCCTCCCCCCCCTCCGTTCCGTCTGCTCTGCGTTTCCCGCCTCGACCAACCGGGCAAAAACGTCGCAATGCTGCTGCATGCTATCGCCCGGCTCCGCCACGAGGAGCATCTGGATGTCCGCCTGACCATCGCCGGTGATGGGTATCAGCGTCGTGCCCTGCAACGCATGCTGCATACGCTGGATATTGAGGATATAGTGCGATTCACAGGCTGGCTGTCATCCGGTGCATTGCGCGAATTACGCAGGGAACACCATTGCGCTGTGCAACCTTCTGAGCACGAATCTTTCGGACTCGCCGCTCTTGAAGCCGTAGCGGCCGGACTGCCGCTGATCGCCTGCGCAGATGCCGGGGTCGTGTCCGATCTTCTCGCGGAAGGAGCAGCCGTGCAGACGATGCACCTGTGCACGGAAAAGCAACTCGTTGTTGCCATACGCACTGCCTGCGAACGCCTTCCGGAATTACAGCGGCAGGCGGTGGAGGCACGCGGACGGCTGCGCGAACGTTTTTCCTGGTCTGCGCATGCAGAATACTATGCCGCACTCCTCGGAGCAGAGGATTTGTCCGTAGCGGATCCTTCTGTAACCGGCAGTGGGAAGGAGCATTCACGGGATGCGGGCCGGCGGTGACTATCGTTATGCAATCCGTGCAGTATCGATGAAAAAAAAGGCCGTCGATGAGGACGGCCCTGTGATTTCCGCTATGCAATGTCACGTTCTGTGCGTTGTCATTCCGACAGTTCCGTATACAGTGGAAATTTTGAGCAATACGTGCGCACCTCGTCACGTACACGGTCATACGTTGCCTCGTCGTTGATATTGTCGATCACCGTATTGATCATATCTGCGACGAAGGTCATGTCATGCTCACGGAACCCGCGCGTCGTGATCGCGGCTGTTCCGATGCGGATCCCGCTGGTTACGAAGGGGGAGCGGTCGTCGAACGGGACCATATTCTTGTTCAAGGTAATCCCGGAAGCTTCCATTGCGTGCTCGGCTTCCTTGCCGGTCACGTTCTTGTTGTGAAGATCGATGAGCATCAGGTGATTGTCGGTACCACCGGAGATAAGATTGAAACCGTGTTCGACCATCAGTCCCGCGAGACGGGAGGCGTTGGCTTTCACCTGTTTTTGATAGGACGCAAACGAGGGTTGAGCGGCTTCGCCAAAAGCCACGGCTTTTGCGGCGACGACATGCATAAGCGGACCGCCCTGAATGCCGGGCATGACGACGCTGTCGAGGATTTCCGACATCATTTTGACACGGCCCGATTTCGGGGCGACGATACCGAACGGGTTTTCCCAATCCTCACCCATCATGATGATGCCGCCGCGCGGTCCGCGCAGGGTTTTGTGTGTCGTCGAGGTGACGACATGGCAGTGTGGAATCGGGTCGTTGAGCAGTTTGGTCGCGATCAGGCCGGCGGGGTGCGCGATATCAGCCCAGAGGAAGGCGCCTGCCCGGTCCGCGATGTCGCGAAATGCCTTGTAATCGATATTCCGCGAATAGGAACTGGCGCCGACGATGATAAGCTTCGGTTTTTCGCGCATGGCCAGCGTCTCGACCTCGTCGAGATCTATGGTACCGCTCTCTTTACTCACGCCGTAGGAACTGATGTCATAGAGTTTTCCGGAGAAATTGACCGGTGAACCGTGTGTCAGGTGTCCGCCGTGAGCGAGATCCATACCGAGGACTTTATCTCCCGGCTGGACGAAGGTGAAATACACCGCCTGGTTGGCAGTTGCGCCGGAATGCGGTTGTACATTGGCATACTTTGCGCCGAAGAGCTGCATCAGTCGTTCCCGGGCCAGGTCCTCGGCCTGGTCGACATACTCGCAGCCACCATAGTACCGCTTGCCGGGATAGCCCTCGGCGTATTTGTTGGTCAGGACGCTGCCGGTGGCCTCGAGAACACTCGGGGAGGCATAATTCTCCGAGGCAATCAGTTGCAGCTTATTGATCTGCCTGCTGGTTTCATCCTGAATGATTTCGTGAATGCGTGGGTCGGTTTGAAGGAGGTGGGACATGCTGTATCTCTTGATAGTGAACGAACTTCGTGTTCGAAATCGAAAATACGAAATGTTCAGACGCGGAAAAAAAAGAGGCCGTCCCGATGACGGCCTCATAAAACAGAGAATGAATCTTTCGGTCAGCGGATCAGCGGATCAGTGATATCTGCTGAGTGTCACTGATGCGGTCGTTGCCGACCTCGGCTGAGAAGCGGACGAAATACACGCCTGTCGGGAGGATGCTGCCGTCGGTGGAACGCGCATCCCATTGAATCACATGACGACCGGACTGTCGCTGCATACCGTCGGAAAGCATGGCCACCTGCTGTCCCATCGCATTATAGATAGCCAGATGAACGGCTGCCGGTACCGAAAGGGTAAAGGGGATGTTCGTCGATGTGGCGACTGTGACGGGATTCGGATAATTCTGCTCAAGGCCGATGACGAGCGGATGAATTTCCGCCGGCCGCATTTCGCTGTAGGCGAAGGTGCCGTCGGTATCGATCTGCCTGAGACGGTAATAGACAATGCCATCACTGCGGGTGGAGACCGGTGCTGCATCGATCCAGGAATAGAGCTGTGTCTCGTTGGTTGTTCCATGCCCGGAAACGTAGCCCACACGTTCAAAGTGTTCACCGTCACCGCGCTCGATTTCAAAACCGAGGTTCGATGTCTCGGTTTCCGTCTGCCAGTTCAGCAACATGCTGCCATCTGCGCGTGGCGTGACATTGAATGACGAGAGTTCCACCGGGATCAGCAGTCCTATCACGGTTTCGACCGAATCATTGACGTTCAGCGTCAGATCCGCATTGAAGACTGCGGACATCTGAACATTCTGTGTGTAGGGATAAGTGTTGTAAGGCTGAATGTCATACAACCCGAGATTGACTGTCCCGTTCGCTGTCGCCATGACAATCATTTCATAGCGCATGATCTCGAAAAATCCGTCGTTGAGCGGGTTGTTCTGACAATCGAGTGAAGGCGAGAAATACTGATCCGACACTGGCAGGGCCGCACCGGGGTTGCCGTGGTGGGCGTGCTGATTGAACCATGCCGATGTGCCGAAGGCCTGGCTGCGGAAGGGACTTTGCCAATAGTTGGTATTATACCGTGTCGCTGCCCCCTGAAAGACGAGTTTGGATGAAGTAAATGTGAATGTCACGCTGTAACCGCCGATACGACCATAATTCGGCGCCCACATGTTCGTGAGCGGCTTGATGTCGAACGCGGCGATGAGTGAGCCGCCCTGTCCGGTATTGCAAACCGTGCGGACACGCATGATGATGTTGTCTGCGCTCACGATTTGCGCATTCGCCGATGCGGCACACAGGACGGCAAGAGCAACAGTCAACAGTGTAACGGTTCTGCGCATAAAGTACCTCCGTGTGAGAGAAAGAATCTTTCATCCAGTATATGATTTTTTTTCCTTACTTGCACTGCAATTTTTCCCTGACACACTTTTTTCCTTCTGCTGCACGAAAGCATATGGAACGCCAGTCTTGCGGCACACCGATTCGAAAAATAGTGTAAAATATTCACGCTGCGTTCGGAATGTTCACGTTTCAATGAAATAAAAATGCGTATTATGACTCGAATAAGGGATAAAACTTTCGGCGTGATTTTTGTTGTAATTACGGACGCATCATAATTTTTTATTTCAGGATGATTGTGATGCGCGCTTGAGCCTGCTACACCCAAGACATTCAGGACGAAACTCGTTCAAAAGGCACTGCATGGAACAGGACAGTCACTCTGGGCCACAGACGTTTTTCACCGATCTTCTCGAACATCCGGAATTCGAATACAAGCTGTTTCGGCAATTTGGATTGGCGTGCTACGGAGCTTCTACCGTAGGAGAATGCATGAGCGTCGCGCGGGGCATGCCGATGTGGGATCTGCCTGGTTGGGTCAAAGGCTGGTCACGTGTGGCCGCCGATGTACGAAAACTTGCGGATTCCTCACTTGAGCGTGGCAGGAAGTTCAGCGCTTGCGAACACTATCTGCGTGCGGCCAATTATTTCCAGATGGCCGAGTACTACGCGATCATCGCACTGGGGAACCATGTGCATTTCGGACTCATGAGCCAGCAATGCTTTGAGAGTGCGATGCCGTTACTCCGGTGGAATGGAGAAAGCGTGAGCCCCGGCATAAACGGACGCATCTATCCGTCATATTTTTTCTCTCCCGATGCCAGCGGGGAGGCGCGTCCCACCGTACTTGTGGTCGGTGGCCTTGAGAGCAGTGCCGAGGAAATGTATTTCAATTATGGGGTCAGCGCTCTGCAACGAGGGTACAATGTAATGCTGTTCCAGGGACCCGGTCAGGCGGGTGTGCTGCGCAGGCAGGCGGATTCCCGCCTTCAGCCCGATTACGAGATCCCCCTGCAGCTCGCACTCGATTATCTCAATGCGCGGGAGGACGTCGATTCTGATCGGCTCGCGGTGATCGGCAATGGCCTTGGTGGTTATTTCGCCTCGCGCATCGCAGCGTTTGACCCACGTGTCAAGGCATTGATAGTCAATCCGCCGCACACAAATCTTCATCGTATGCTCGTGCAGGTGATCGGACAACGCGCATTGATCATAGATGTTGATTTCCACGCACTCAACGAACTGCCACCGAGCCTGATGCGTGGCGATCTGAAGCTGCTCGTCCTCAATATATGCCGTCGCTTCGGTGTTACACATTTGCAGGCCATGATAAAAACGAGCATGTCCTATGTGGTCGAAGAATTGCTGTACCGTATTCAATGTCCGACACTCTGCATCCGTGGCATGGACACGCATCAGGAAATGGTGCGTCAAAGCGATGACTTCTGCAACGGCATACGAAGTCAGGACAAGCAACTCGTGCTCCTCCCGAACCTCCACGAGGCCGACGCGCAGAATCATTTCAGTAATATCCCACGTCTGAATCAGGAAATATTCGACTGGCTCGACGAACGATTCCACCCCCTGGACGACTGACGAGCGTAAAGACGCAGTTGTCTGTCCATCGCTGTTCCTTCTTCGGGACAGACGCTAGACGCAGCGACGCATCTCGTTTGTCCCGTTTGCGTTTCACTTCACACATTCACGGGAGGGGCTGAATTCGCGGAAGTGTGCGGTTTCGCCTGCTCGCTATTTCCAGATGGATGCGCGGAAGAGGACCAGTACCGTGAAAATCTCGAGCCTTCCCAAAAGCATATTAAAGATGAGTATCCACTTCCCGGGTTGCGGAATCCAGTTGTAATTCTCGATGGAACCAACACCCGCGAGTCCCGGACCGATGTTCGCCAGACAGGCGACCACCGAGGTGCAAGCGGTCATCGCGTCGGGTACGAAGAGCGTCATCAGCAGCGAGGAACTGACGGTCAGGAGGAGGAAAAGCACGAAAAATGAAACGATATTTCCGACACGTGTTTCCTCAATCAGCGTTGCACCGATCTTGATCGGCCGGATGATCCGTGGTTGGGCCATCCTGATGATTTCTCTGCCGGCTGCCTTGATATTTATAAGGATACGGATCATTTTTATTCCGCCTCCCGTCGAACCTGCGCACCCCCCGAAAAACATCAAGACGACAAGGAGAAGACGCAACGTGGCAGGCCAGACATCGAAGTCCGCCGAGCCATAGCCGGTCGTGGTCGTGATGGCGACGACCTGGAAAGCGGCCTGCCGGAAACTGCCGTACAGCGATTCCACTTTCCCGGCCTCGGCCTCTACATGTGCCGCGAAATCCCCGGATGCCATGGGGTCGTGCCGGTACTGTGTCTGTGAGTACTCCGCCGAGGGAAGTCCATCGAAATACAGTATCGCGGTGAAAAGAATGACAGCGGCGGCGATCACACCGGCATAGAAATGAAACTCGCGATCGGCACGCAGAATGCGGAAATTACCACGGAGGACATTGTAGTGCAGGAGAAAGTTGACACCGGCCAGGAACATGAAGACGATCACGACCCAGTGAATGAAGTCGCTGTTGTAATGTCCGATGGAGAGATTCCTGGTGCTGAAGCCGCCGGTTGCCATCGTGCCGAAGGTGTGGCAGAGCGCATGAAACCAATCCATCCCTCCGATCATCAGCAGCACTGTCTCGACAAGGGAGAGCAGGGCATAGACACCCCAGAGTATCATCGCCGTCCGCGCCAGTCGCGGTTGCAAGCGCTCGGTGGTCGGGCCCGGTACCTCGCCCTTGAACATGTGATACCCGGATACTCCGAGTGCAGGAAAAATCACAAGTGCCAGTGTGACGATCCCCATACCACCGAGCCAGTGCGTCAGACTGCGCCAGAACAGCAGGCCCCGTGGCACAGCCTCTATATCGGTCAGAATGGTCGCACCCGTCGTCGTGAAACCGGACATGATCTCAAACACGGCATTCGTGAAGGCCAGAGGGATGCTCGTCGCAGCGCCGCCATTCCCCGTGTGCAGAAACCAGACGAAGAACGGGATGGCACCGAACAGCGCCATTACTACCCAACCGAGCGTGACAATGGCGAAACCCTCGCGTACAGTCTGTGCTGTCCGATTTTCTCTGAATACCGCTGTGATGACGGTCCCGCAGATAAGAGATGCAAGGATGGCGATCCAGAAACCGGATAATTCCGGCATGAAGAGTCGTTCCGGAAAAGGGATGTCCGAGAGGTCGAACCAGGCGATGCCGGCAGGTATCAACAGTGTCAGACCCATCACCTGAAGAAGACGGGCGACCCCGAAGAGTACTGTCCGTTTATACATGACCGTTTGCGGGGACATATTCGACAGCGCCGAAAAGCTTTCGCACCTTCCGGATACCGGATCGGTGAGCGAACACGATCACGGTGTCGTCAGGTTGCAGTACGGTGTTACCGGTGGGAATGATCATATCGCCCTTTCTCAACACCGCCCCGACGATGGATCCCCCCAGAACACGTTTCCAACTGTCTTTCAGGGCGCGATTCGCGACGCGCGAAGTGGAGGTGACACGCAGGCGCAGAACATCGATGTCACTTTTCTGAATGTGCAATGCAGTGCTGACGAAGCCGGGAAGAATGGCGTTGAGAATCCCGCTGGCCGTCAGTTGACGCGGATTGATGATATGATCGATTCCGATAGAGAGGAAGAGGTCGCTGTGTTGCTGATCAGTGACGATTGCGATGGCTTCCTTTGCGCCTTCCGATTTCGCAAGCAGGCAGGAGAGCACATTGCCGTCGTTGTGTTCCGATGCCGCGATGAAGAAATCCGCAAAACGGACGTTGGCTTCGTGGAGGACGCCAATATCGTCGCCGCGTCCGTGCAGAACGTCGATGCCATCGAGTCTCGCTGCAGCGAGAGTTCCGTGTTCCGGGTCCGGATCGATGAACACCACCGAATTGAGCTCATTGTGCAGGGCCTCCGCGATATTTACTGCCGTGACAGTATTCCCGAAGACGATCGCTTTGCGCTTCGCCCCGGCGTCCACATTGACGAGAGACAGCACATTCTTTATCGCTTCCCGGGGAAAGATACACAGTGGCCGGTCTCCCGGGAGTATGACCGTATCCCCCTGTGGGATAATGACTTCGCCGTCACGGATGATGGCGACCACCAGCAACAGGGTGCCGCGTGTATCCCCACGAATATCGGCCAGTGAACGATTCGCGATCGGCATGGCCTCGGTCACATTATAGCTGCGCAGTAATACGCTGCGCTGTGCGAAATCCTGTGCGTCGATGGTAAACGGCGTTTCCACATAATTGAGTACGGCCGCGAGCGTGTTTTCCTCCGGTGAGATGATCTGCGTGATACCGAAGTGTTCCGGTTGCAGGCGCTGATCTCCGGCAAGAAATTCCGCATTGCGTATGCGGGCGATGCGATGGGGGAGCCCGTATTGCCGGGCGATCATGCAGGCGACAAGATTGACATCGTCGGTGGGGGTCGCGGCGATGAGCATGTCGGCGCTCTCAAGTCCCGCTGCAAGCAATACCCCTGGATTGCTTCCTGATCCGTGAACCATGCGCGCATCGAGCTTGTCCTCCAACTCCTGACAGCGCAGTATATCGCGCTCAATCACCGTGATGTTATGCCCATACCGTTGAAGTTCTTCGGCGAGGCTTGTCCCTACGAGTCCCGCGCCTGTGATGATGATGTTCATATCCGAGGACGGCTCCTTCTCTGATTCAGACACAATATACGGCTATGGAGCAGGAAATGACATGAAAGAACATACTCTGTACAGTCTGGAACGATTGATGGTACAAGACATTTTCTCCTCCCTCCGCGTGGCAACAATGCGCTGTGCTGTGTATCTTGCGGCATCGGATGTGTCACGCAACGGATTGGATTTCTCATGATCAAGGAAAAAATCGCACAGGCGATCGGGATTCTCGAAGAAAAGAACATCGATATGTGGATCACCTTCGTCCGGGAGAGCACCACGATGCCGGATCCGGCAATAGATATGGTCGTCGGCCGCCATGCCACCTGGCAGACCGCCTGGATTATTACGAGGGATGGAGAAACCATCGCTATCTGCGGCAGTCTCGATGCCGCGGCGATTCGTGATGACAGCTACTATACCGAAGTGATTCCCTACGTCCAGGGTATACGCGATGAGCTGCTCGGCGTATTGAAAAGAAAGAATCCGCGTCGTATCGCCATCAACTACTCCACCGACAGTGTTATGGCGGACGGACTGACACATGGGATGTTCCTCCTGCTGCAGAACATGCTCGAAGGGACGAAATTCGCCCGCCGCCTGCTGTCCTCCCAGGACATCCTCTCCGCATTGCGGGGAAGAAAGACGGAAAAAGAAATTGCCCATATAAAAAAAGCCATCCGTGTCACTCTTACCATTTATAACGACGTGTCCGGGTTTCTCGCACCCGGAAAATCCGAGCAGGATGTCGCAAATTTTATTCTCCGACGAGCCAAACAACACGGTGTTGAAATCGCCTGGGACAAGGATCATTGTCCAGCAGTGTTTACCGGTCCCGACCATGCCGGGGCGCATTATGGTCCTACAAAACGGAAGATCGCTCCCGGACATGTGCTCAACATCGATTTCGGTGTCAAGGTAAACGGGTATTGCTCGGATCTGCAGCGTACCTGGTACATACGGCGCAAGGGTGAGACCCGCGCGCCGCGTGAAGTACAACGCGGGTTCAATGTCGTACGTGATTCGATTCAGGCGGCCGCGGATATATTACGCCCGGGTGTGCTCTCCTGGAAGGTGGATGCGGCAGCGCGCGACTTCATCACCGCAGCGGGCTATCCGGAATACCCGCATGCTCTCGGGCATCAGGTGGGACGCGCGGCGCATGACGGGGGTGTGGGCCTGCTTCCGCGCTGGGAACGGTACGGCAAACTGCCCTACGGGAAAATCGAAAGCGGACAGGTGTTCACGATCGAACCGCGTCTGCCCATCGAAGGACACGGCGTGGCGACGATAGAGGAGATCGTCTGGGTGCGCGACGACGGTGTGCGCTTTCTCTCAAGACCCCAACGTTCGTTGTTGTTGATCTGAATAACATGAGAAACTGCGGAATGTGAGAAACCACAGAGAACAAGAAGGCCAAGGAGACCTTTTCAGAATGACACCACAAGGCTCATAGATGCTTCTTGAACGGAGGGCGGACATTCCTGTCCGCCCAAGGAAACCATGACGGATTGGACAGTCTGCACCCATGTTTCAAAAATGACTGGCAGTACAGAGTTCATTGAAGCTTCTTTAACGGAGGGCGGACATTCCTGTCCGCCCAGGGAAACCATGACGGATTGGACAGTCTGCACCCATGTTTCAAAAATGACTGGCAGCACAGAGTTCATTGAAGCTTCTTTAACGGAGGGCGGACATTCCTGTCCGCCATTCTGAGAAGATCTTCTTGCCCTTCTTGCCCGTCGCTTGCCCGTCGCAGCGTAGCGAGGCGGCGTGGTTTCTCGCATTTCATCTCCCGAGCAGGGGACGTTCAAATAGTCTTGCAACCAATGCGCATTCGCCGCATCTTATGTCAATATGAACGAGAACACAGGATAGCCATGCATGTGATAAAGAAATTTTTGCCGGTTTTCATAGGTGTCGCCGCCGGGTATGCCTACTGGTATTTCATCGGTTGTCTCGGTGGCACCTGCCCGATCACCAGTAACTGGTACACCAGCGTTCTCTACGGGGGTGTGGTCGGTGCGACCTGGCTGCTCCCAACAAGGAAGAATAAGAACGTGGAGGCCGGAGGGGCGGACACGCAGGAAGACAGTGTATCTAAATCATAGCGAGAGGATTCCCGATGCCAGTATTCGAATATAAATGCGCCGACTGTGAGGATGTGTACGATGTGCTGCACAAAGGGGCTGAAAACCCTGATATCGTGCAATGTCCCTCCTGTTCCTCGCGTGCCCATATCAAGCAGTTCTCATCCTTCGCAGCCACGACAGGAGGTTCCGTGTCCTCCGCTCCTGCCTGTGATACCGGCGCATGTGATGTCCCGAGCTACGGATCCTGCGCAAACGGGATGTGCGGCCTCGGCTGACGGTCTGGAGAATATTGAGTTCAATTGAAACTACGCGGACCCTGCACAGTGGGGTCCGCTCCTGACTTATTTCCATTGAGCAGACAGTGTTTCCGCCCGGGCTCCGATCAGCACATACACCGTTTGCCTCCCTTTCCCTTTTACCGCGATCCCTTTTTCCGCCTTCCGCCAATTCCTGTCATCCGGCGCAAGGGTTGCACCGATGCGTTTCAGAAAGCGGTCCTTGTCGCGTCCACTGCGAAAGGTGATGACCGCGGCCTCGGTTTCCTGTGCGCCCGTACCCACGACCGTATGATACATGTCATAGCGTGATATGCCGTCGAGCCGTGACACCCAGTCCCCGAGCACATTCTGTAATGCGAGCGGTCCTTGAACAAACCGCAATTTCTGATGGGCATCAGCCATCGGAGTATTCCGGAAATGGGAAGGACTGCGGAAGTCCGCTCCCGAAATCCTTGCGCTGAGTATCTTCGCTGCCTGCATGGCGGTATTGCGTGTGACCTGCGCACGGTCATAAGGGACAATGGAAACCAGGAAATTTCCTTTCACGAAGAGGATCTGTTCCGGAGTCACGCAATGCCAGCGTGTGCCGGGAAGTGCTGCGCTGCAGCGGCCGCGAAGAACGGAAAACATGCCGAAGGCCGCTTCCGGCCGTACCATCTCATAGATATCGACCTGGAATTCATGTTGGTCACGGCTGCAGCGCTGAGCGCTTACCTTGCGAAAGCCGTATTCGAGATACACCTCTGCACCGCCGTTGATATAACCGTACAGTTGTTTCGCATTGTACACATCCGGTGCGGTGACATCCCATGCAGGGAGATCTGCCGCGTTCAGCCGCACGGGCGGGACGAGGGAATGTCCGCAACGCACTTCGCCGGGCAAGAGGGTGCCATCCGTACCCAGCCCACAATGCATGGCGGGAGACGAGGTCAGAAGGGGAAACAGCAGCAGGAGAAGTATACTCATGAGAAATCAAGTCGTTTGTGAGTGATATGTGTGGGATCAGCGATGCCGAGTTCATAGCCCGCCGCCAAGTCGAGGAAGGCCGTCCCGCGCGGGGATTCCTCTTTCTGCACCTGCATTTCCCTGCGTTTGGCAAGGACGATGTCGTAGCCGATACGGTCCACTGCCACCGGATCGCTGCCGACGAGCACGCGGTGGTAGGGCACGATGAATTGTGGATTCGCTCCCGGTCCGCCATGATAACAGCCGATGAGACCGTCGACTATGTTGAGCACGACTTTGTCGCGCAATGGGGGGAAGCAGGGGACTTGCGCACAGGTCTCACCCCAGAGTGCTTTGTGCAGTCGCCCGGTGTTGGAAATCGCACCGTAGGCCAGGTTTTTCAGACACAGCGTGACCGTCGGACCGGCATTCTTCAGAATCGGCATGTTGATGATTTTCGTCACGTCCTGTGTGACGATGCCGGAAAAGTAGGAATGCTTCCCAGAGTTGATCATGTAGGGAAGCGTTTCTTCATCGTATTCCTCTTCGCAGTCAGCCCAGTACGACCATTGTTTGTCAATGCGTTGCAGGCTGAGCAGGCTGCCTTCCGCGTCGTGGAAGGACCCGGTATCATCCTTGTACTCGGTTCCCGTGATACGAATCCCGGGAAAGCGATCCGCTGTGAAGCCTGCATCATGCAGTTGAAATTCACGGCGGTCCCAGATCACGATGTTGTCGCGCGGGATGCCTGCCTGTCCGAGCTGTGTGATCACTGCATCGGTCAGATCGAGGGAGGTCGAGAGCAGTTTGCCTGCGACCGGATTGACTTTGAGACCGACGACATCCGTCGGGGAGACAAATTGGCTCCATGCCTCTCCGATGTCGCGTGCTCCTGTCAGTTCGAGCATGGCCTGTTCCAGCATGTGTGCCGCGCGTGCGGCGACGGGTTTTCCGTCATAGACAGAGGCGGGATCGAAGGCTTCCACGACACGGCCGGGGTAGCGCCCGGGCATTGATTCCTTTGTCCGCGGGATCTT
>JAGTUW010000161.1 GCA_018224345.1 Bacteroidota bacterium | reverse complement strand
TGCCCGGACAAGCGTTGGTCGTGATTGGCAACAACGAAAGAGAAATTCGTGTCGATGTCGTCGAAGAAGACTTGCGACGTGGAATCAAGGTCGGAATGAATGCCATACTTTCGATAAACGGGACAACGCAGCTTCCCGCCACTGTGTCGGAAATTTCGGCGACATCTGCCCCGCTGTCAAGGACATACACCGTCACATTGAGATCGGAGGAACTCCGGTCGCTCGATGCGCGACATGGGACGTCGGTACCGGTATCCTTTCTTCTTCGATCAAAAGACAGCACGCTGGCAGTCCCTGCCGATGCAATTGCGGACAGGAAAGGAAGTCCGCATGTGTTCCTGCTGAGAAATGGACGGGCGTATCGACAGAACGTCCAGCCCGGTATCGAAGACGCCGGATGGGTGGAAGTGGAACTGGCGTGGAACGGATCCGATGCCGTGGCGGTCAGTAATCTCGGCAGTCTCGGAGACGATGTGGCGGTGTTTCCGGTCCGCCGCAGGGAGGCCGTACGATGACGCTTTCCGAATTCACACTGAATAACAAATACATGGTGTATGCCGCGACGATCGCTGCGATTGTCTTCGGGTTACTCGCATATCTGACACTGCCGATTCAACTCTTCCCGGAAACGGCGCCACCGCTCGTCAATATACTTACCGCCTATCCAGGGGCGGCGGCAACGGATGTGGCGGATCTGGTCTCTGATCCCATCGAGGAGGAATGTGCGGCGCTTGAAGGTGTGTATAAGGTGAAGTCGACATCGCAGGACGGCCTTTCTCTCGTTTCCGTGGAATTCAATTATGATATATCCGTCGATCTTGCAGCGGTGGATGTCCAGAACGCAATTGCCCGCATCAGAGGGAAGCTGCCGCGTGAAGCAGGTGAAGCACAGGTACTGAAATTTTCCACGAGTGACCGGCCCATACTGACGGTCGGTCTGCGGGGCGATGATATGGTGGGGGTGCGCAGGCTTGCAGAGGAAGTGTTTTCTCCCGAACTGCAGCGTCTGCCGGGTGTGGCGATGGTTGATGTGTTCGGCGGTTCGCGTCCGGAAATCATTGTCGATGTCGATCGCGCTTCCATCGATGCCCACAGGCTTTCGCTCCCGCAGATTGTCTCGGCCATTCGCGGGTACAATGTGAGCGTCCCTGCGGGACAGATCACACAGAGTGGACAACAGTACACATTTCGCATGGATGAGCAACGGGCTGATATGCGCGCATTGGGAGAGATACCGGTGCAGACAGCGGGGGGGAGCCGTCTCCGCGTGCGGGATGTCGCGACGATACGGGACGGTGCTTCGGAGGATCAGGCGCGTTTCCGTGTCAACGGTCAGGCGGCCATTGCAGTACAGATATTCAAACAGGACGGAGCCAATACCGTCGCAGTCGTCGAGCGGGCGCAACAGCGCATCGCGGAGATAGGGGCGCGGTACGCACATCTTGAGATTATCGAGGCGGAGGAATCCGCGTCCTTTACCAGGCAGGTCGTCGACAACATGCTGGGCAGCGTCTGGCAGGCGCTGTTGCTGGCAACGATTATCATCTTTCTTTTTCTGGGAAGCGTACGGCGTGGCATTGTGGTCGCCATTTCCATGCCTATGGCCTTTCTTCTCACCTTTGCGGGCATGAAGCTGTTGAATATCGAAGTGAACATGGTCACGTTGACGGCGATCATTCTCGCCGTCGGAATGGTGGTCGATGCCTCGGTGGTGGTGCTGGAAAACATCACGCGACGACAGGAGGAAGAAGGGCTCACTCCCGTCCAGGCGGCGATTGCGGGCGCCAATGAAATTCAGTTCGCTGTGCTCGCAGGAAATGTGACGACGATCACCGTGCTGCTTCCATTGCTGTTTCTCTATGGTTTTGTTGGAAAAACCTTCGGTCCCCTCGCCTCGACGCTGATTCTCGCCTTTCTCTCATCACTTCTCGTCGCGCTCGGCTTTGTCCCGCTACTGACGACGCTGCTGTCAGGCAAGGCGGGCAGGATGGAACGGCTGGCGGCACGCATTACCGCGCCCTGGAACTACCTGATGGAGCTTGTCCGTCGTGCGTATATCTGGTTGCTCGATGTCGCGCTCCGATGGCGCTGGGCAGTAGTAGCGACGAGCGTCGCGCTCTTTGTCGCGGGACTGTTGCTGCTGCGCGGCCAGGGAATGGAAATGCTGCCGAAAATGGATGGCGGATCGAGCTTCGTCACCGTGGAAACACCTTCGGGGTCCTCCCTCGAGGAAACCGAACGTGTGATGAAAGATGTCGAACGTATACTGCTCGATGAAGAAGAAGTCGTGCGCATCTCGAATCAGATGGGCTTCGAACCCGGTATGCGTTCGTTCGGCGGTGGCGGCGTGCAGGGACCGGCCCAGGGCTATATCTCCGTCACCTTCACTCCCCGAACGGAAAGAAATGCATCCATCTGGGAGATTCAGGAACGGCTGCGGGATAAACTCTTGCAGGTCCCCACTATCCGGAATCTTGTATTGCGGGAATCCGGCAGCACCGCGAAATCTACGACGGCCTCGTCCATCGTCGTCAGCATTAAAGGTGAAGATCCGCTCATTCTCGATCGGCTCGGCGACGAGGTGCTGGAGAATGTCTCTATGGTGTCCGGGGTTGTCAATCCCTGGAGAAGCTGGAGAATGGATCAGCAAAGTATCGCACTGCATGTACATGCCGACAGAGCGCATGAACTCGGGCTGACTCCAGCCGAGGTGGCGCAACAGCTCGTACGGTCTCTCGATGGGATGTCTGCCGGTATGTTTCGTGAAGAGACAGGGGAGCACACACCCATACGCGTGCGCTATGCCGAACCGTTCCGGCGTGAAATGCGCGATGTATTTGACGTGAGAACGATGGCTGCGGGGGATGGCCGTGCAATTCCTCTCGGGAGCATTCTCGAAAGCCGCGAACTGCATGTGCAGGGACTGGTGACACGGGAGAATCTCGAGTCGACGCTGGACGTGCTGGCTCTGCATGAGCATCGGCCGCTGAACTTCATCGCCGCCGATGTCCGTCATGCGATCGAACAACTCGATGTGCCCCGGGGATACTCCATCGCACTCGAGGGTGAGGACAAGGACATGGGGGAATCCCGCAATGAACTTCTCGGGGCGCTCGGTATTGCCTTCGTGGCAGTATATTTGCTGCTGGTCGCGCAATTCCGGTCTTTCCTCCATCCGGTGACTGTCCTGATGTCCGTACCGTTGAGCCTCATCGGTGTCTCTCTTGCCCTGTGGCTTGCGGGAATGCCGGTTTCCATGCCGGTCATGATCGGCTTGATTCTCCTCGTCGGCATCGTGGTCAATAACTCGATCATTCTGATTGATTTCATCCGCCGGCGACGGGAAGAAGGCATACCGCGTCGCGATGCCATCATTGACTCGGTGCGTACACGCTTTCGTCCCATCATGATGACGTCGCTTTCCACGATGGTCGGCATGCTGCCACTTGCGTTGGAATGGGCACTGGGTGCAGAACGCTTCTCCCCGCTCGCCGTCGCCGTCATCGGTGGTATGGCGGCATCGACGCTGCTGACCATGGTCGTGATTCCGGTGCTCTACGATATCTTCGATGGCTTCGGTTTGCGCGGGAAGTTGCAGAGAAAGGAGAAAATGGCTACATAGTCGTGTACGAAAACGACGATGAATATGAAAACGGCTCTTCTCATCATACTGCTTGCTGTTCCGGCGCTGTCACTGCAGGGACAGCGTATCACGGACAATATGAACGTGCATATCGCCACGATCGAGGCGGACGGCCGTATCCGTTCGGCCCGGAATATGACGCTGGGTCATTTCATGAAGGATGGCAGTGTGCGGGATGCACAGAACCGCATCGTGTTGCGACTGGGAAAGAACGGCCGGGTGTATACGTCGCAGAATGTGCTGCTGGGTAGGATCGATGACAACGGACGTGTTTACGATGCACGGAATCGCCTGCTTGGCAGTGTCTCGGCCGACGGCCGTGTCACCGACAGCAAGAACGTC
This sequence comes from Bacteroidota bacterium, assembly GCA_018224345.1. Lineage (GTDB taxonomy): Bacteria > Bacteroidota > Ignavibacteria > SZUA-365 > SZUA-365 > SZUA-365. Next base: position 7,815 of record JAGTUW010000161.1, on the reverse strand, counting down.
CTGCAGGCAAAGGGCAAAGGAATTCGCCACGACTGGCTCGCCGTCTGGTGGTGGTGGATGAAAGACAGCGATTGATGCGGGACTATTCCAGAGGTCTTTCCATAACGTCATGTCCGCAGCAGTGATGGTTATCATTGCAAGCAGGATTATCCTTCCGGCCCGTTTTCCTTCCCTTCGATGACCAGGACAAACTCGCCTTTCGGAGGATGCGTCTCAAAATGTATGATTACTTCCTCGATGCTCCCACGGACGGTTTCCTCGAACTTTTTCGTGATCTCGCGGGAAACGGAGATGCGTCGCTCACCCATCGCTGCCTGAAGTTCTCGCAGGGTTTTAAGCAGCCGGTGTACGGATTCATAGAGAATGACGGTTCTCGTTTCCCGGACAAGCGCCTCGATGCGTGTACGGCGACGTTTTTTGATCGGCAGGAAACCCTCGAAGTGGAAGCGGTCCATGCGCAATCCGCTGGCGACCAGAGCCGCCAGAGCGGCGGAAGCACCGGGAACGGGAATGACTTCGAGACCTGCTTCGATCACTGCGGCGATGAGCTGTGCGGCAGGATCTGATATGCCCGGCGTCCCCGCGTCGGAGACGACCGCCAGGGAACTCCCGGCCTGCAGCCGCTCCAGCAGTTGTGGAATACGCCGTTGCTCGTTGCGCGCAAAAAAACTGATCGTGGCCGTGTCGATGCCGTGATGGCGCAGCAGATTGCCGGTCGTGCGCGTATCCTCGGCTGCAATAAGATCGACATCGCGAAGAATCCGTATGGCACGCAGGGTGATGTCGTCCATGTTACCGATGGGAGTGGACACGATATACAGCGTGCCGGAACGGGGTTCGGGGCGTTCTTCCTTCATGATCACAATAATACGGGAATCCTCGGGAAACTCCATTTCACGTTTTGAATGAGGAAGGTGCTTGACTGTCAACGACGTCTACGGCAGGGATGCACGGATGGCGCGCTGTGCGGTGAAAGGGAGTGCGGACTCGCTCAGTAGATGATTTCCACCGGATCACCGATGATTTCATACATGAAAAAACCGATACCGTCGCCGCCGATATTGAACCTGGGATTTTTGTCCGCTGAATCGAACGGGGAGTCCGAAACCCATCGAGAATGATAATGTTCCATATACGCGCTATTTCTCGATATGAGTATGTAGCGGAAGCGCAGTTTCGAAACATGATCGCCGGTCCTTGCGAAAAACGGGATCGACCCTTCGAGCATTCCATCGTCCCGATTCGCCCGCGGCGGTAACTTCGCGTTGTGTATCTCCATCCATTGTTCAATGTCGGGTGACCAATACATGATGGTGCATTCGGTGTGGGTGTCCGCCTGCGGGGCCGGAATACTGTAGTACAGTGTATACGTGGAAGTCCTGAACCGGGGATCGCCCTCTGTGTATTCCAGACGAACATCCGTGAATCGCATCGTAGCTCTCCTAACCCGCACTGCCGAGGTCGCGGTTTTCTCACCGTATCGCACCGTCAGATCGTAATCCTCGTTTTCCCCATACTGTGTAATTGCGCTGTAATTATATGTGTGATAGAACGAACGACGCTCCTGCCGGTGAGGAGTCAGGGTGATCATACGCTCTCCATTCTGCAACTGCACTTCCGCATCGTGTATCATCGTGGCTGACCGATCGAAACGTTCGTCCAATGCCTGCGTGCGGCTGACGCGGGCGTATGTGAAGACGGTGTCGCTACGTATGTGCAGGGTTGCCGTAATCGCGAGTTTTTCCTCATGCGCAGGCCAGTCGGGAGCATTGACGATCTGTTCGCAGGAGACGAGCAGGAGCAGGGGCAGAATGCAGTACAGGAATTTCATATCGCTACCGGATGGCTGTTGATCAGAAAATGAAACTGAGGCCGAAGGTCGGCAATAGCGGAAAGAGTGTCAGTTGTTTGAGCTCCCAGCGCCCTGTTCCCCAGTTGTGATCGAGATAACGGGCATAGGGATTCATACGGCTGTAGGTATTGTAGAGATTGATGCTCGCTTTCCAGTCCCAGTCGAACCATTTGAAGGCATAGCTGAAATTCAGGTCCAGCCGGTGATATGCCGGCAGGCGGTATCCGTTTCGTTCACTGTAGAGCAGTCTGACCGGATCATGTTCGTTCAACATATATTGTGCGACGGGGAAAGTAAAGGCCTGGCCCGTTCCGTACACCCAGACGGCAGTGAATTCCCAACGGTGGCTCAACGTGTAATTGAGTACCAAAGAAACATCGTGTCGCCGGTCGTAGCGTGGGGGAAAGCTGTTGCCGTCATTGAGCTCGGGGAAGGTCCTGTCCGTCCATGCCAGCGTGTACCCCAGCCAGCCGGTGAAGCTGCCTTTGCGTTTTTGCACGAACAGTTCGATGCCGTAGCCCTGTCCGTCTCCCCGGGTGAGTTCATTTTCAAGGGGCGCGAATATCGAGAACACGGCATCGTCGCGAAATTCGAGCAGGTTGTTCATACTTTTGTAGTACCCTTCCAGCGACACGGAGTACATACCATCGAGGAAGGGGCGTTCCACCCCAAGTACGTATTGCAGTGACCATGAGGGCGGAAGCGTGGCAGTGGAAGGGAACCACATATCCGTCGGCAGGGAGATGTCATTGCGTGAGACGAGATGGAGAAACTGATTGGCACCGATGAATGCTGCTTTGAACGTGAGCTGTTGCTCAGTCGTGTAGAAAGCGGCGAAACGCGGTTCGAGTCTGAAATACGGACCTCTGTCAAAATAGAATGCGCGTCCGCCAAGCTGCAGGGTGAAACTTTCATCGACCATCCATTCGTCCTGAAGAAAGAGTGACAGTTCCGTTCCGCGGTGCGTGGGTAAGTGGGGTGTAAATTCGTTGAACTCATATTCATCCGACGAGGCCTCGGAGGTGAACGTGTGCAGTGTCAGCTCAATACCGCCTTTGAACGTGTGTTCGGCACTGTGAAAATACTCGGCCTCTCCGCGTACCGAGTAATCGAGTATGCCTGAGATGGATTTGAATCGTGTGTCATCCCATTCCTCCAGTTCGGAGCTGAAGCGATAATCACTGACGACTGCGGAGACATTGGTAAACAGATTGTTTCCGAAGATGTGTGTCCAACGCAGATTCCCCGCACTGTTTCCCCAGGAGATGTGGAAGTCATCGGAATATCCGTCATCCGGATCTCCCATGACGTCACGGCCGAAAAAACCAGAAAAGAATATACGGTCATTTTCTCCCATTTTTATATTTGTCTTGGCAACCAGGTCGTAGAAGTAATAATTGAGTGCCCCCTCATCAGTCATAAGGTCCACCAGCCAGTCGAGGTACACACGTCTTCCGGAGAGCATGAAGGTGATGTCTTCGTTGATGGGACCGTCGATCGTCAGTCGCGAGTCGATCATACTGATCCCGCCTGCACCGCGGATACGGTCGCGCCCGCCCTCGCGCATGCTGACATCCACGACGGAGGAGAGTCGTCCTCCATACTCGGCGGGCATGGCTCCCTTGATCAGTGTGACGTTGTTGATCGCGTCGGCATTGAACGTGGAAAGAAAGCCGCCAAGGTGGGAGGGGTTGTAGAGTACCATGCGGTCGAGCAGGATGAGATTCTGATCGGGACTGCCGCCGCGGATATACAGTCCGCTCGAAAGTTCGGAGGATTCCTGCACGCCGGGCAGCAATTGCAGAGCACGGAAGAGATCGACTTCCCCGCCGAGAGAAGGAAGACGCAGAATCTGTTCCATGGGAACGCTGGTGACGCTGATCCGTTGCGTGCCATCGAATTCCCTGTCGGCCTCGATGCTTACCTCGCCGAGTTCGATCACTGCGGACCGCAGTTCGATGACGAGTCGTACTGACTGCTGCTCATCAAGAGTAATCGTGCGGGTTTCCTGATGGTAGCCGATCGCTGAAATGCGGAGGGTGTATTCGCCGTATGGAAGGCCTGCGATCGCGAAGTATCCGTAACGATTTGTTGCCGCGCCCTTGCCACTGCCGGCGATCAGCACGTTGGCGCCGATGATCGCTTCTCCGGAGCCGGCTTCCTGTACGCTGCCTGAAATAACGCCCTGGGACCGGAGAAAGGCCGGGAGCAGGGTAAGCACGATTATGAACACGAAACGAAGCATCCGAATGTCTCCGGGAATTTTGCTTGTACCGGCAGGAATGAATAACCGATCACGCTCTGCCTGCCGTCAGCGTCTTCGAGGTTGAAGCGGATCGCGGCGCGAGACTGTATGCATACAAAAACGATAAAATGAAAAACACAACGGTTGCAGGTGACGGCATCGTCTTCAGACAAGGCGAAGACGGTCGGCGTATACATGCAGAAGGCGTCGCTCGACATCGGGAGGAAGGATGCAGCGGATACGGATATGATCTTCCTCGTACTGTTCCTCCACAATACGTGCCACCCGGTGAAATTCCGCACTCAGACTGAAATCCGGAGGACGAATTTCAAACACCTTTTCTCTGTGCTGTTCTTCAGCCGCCAGAAGGATCGCTGCTTTGAGTTCTCCGATGTTCATGCCCCGCGCGGCGGAAACAAATACGGTGTTATCGTACTCACCTTTGAGACCGGCCATCGACCCGGCATCTTCCAGACGGTCGATCTTGTTGAACACCATGATCGTCGGTTTCTGATCCGCCTGCAATTCCCTGAGAGTTTCCCTGACGACATCGATCTGTTCCTTGAAATGAGGATGCGCGATATCGACGACATGGAGAATGATATCGGCTTCGACGACCTCATCGAGCGTGCTTTTGAACGATGCGATCAGCCGGGTCGGGAGTTTGCGGATGAAGCCGACCGTGTCGGAGAGCAGGAGTGTGCGTCCTTCGATCTCGACGGAACGGACGGTGGAATCCAGTGTGGCGAAGAGCATGTCCTCGACCAGAACATCCGAGCCTGTAAGCATGTTCAGCAGGGTGGACTTTCCGACGTTTGTGTAGCCCACGAGGGAGACCCGTGTAATGTCCTGCCGCCCCTTACGCTGTGTGGACCGCTGCCGGTCGATCCGTGCGAGTTTTTCCTTGAGATGTGCGATGCGTTCGCGTACCATGCGACGGTCGGCTTCAATCTGTGTTTCGCCCGGGCCCTTCGTTCCGATGCCACCATACTGTTTGGAAAGATGCGTCCACATCCTCGTCAGTCGTGGCAGCATGTATTGAAGCTGTGCCAGCTCGACCTGGGTTTTGGCTGCGCTGCTCCGGGCATTCTTGGCGAATATGTCGAGAATCAGTGCAGTACGGTCCAGCACTTTGCGGTTGAGTGCCCGCTCAAGGTTGCGTTGCTGTACGGGGGTGAGATCATCATCGAATATGACTGTCTGAATATCGAGATCCTCGCATCGTTGCGCAAGATATTCGGCTTTGCCCTTGCCGATGAACGTCGTGACACTGATGGAGGAGCGGTTCTGAAAGATTTTTTCGATGACATCGGCGCCCGCAGTCTGGGCAAGCAATTCCAGTTCGTCGAGATGCTCGTCGGTTTCATAACGCAGTTGTGATGGAGGCCGCGACACCCCGACAAGAATCACTCGCTCTGTTTTCGTTGCGGTATCATGGACACGTTCCGACGGTTTGACGTATGGTGTTTCCTGCTCCTCTTCGATTCCGCCGACCGGTTCTTCGTAGCCAACTTTGGAGTGCGGCATCTGTTCTTCCGTGCCATCATCATCGTACGTATCGTCGTACCTGTCCCTCTCGTTATACTTGTCCTTCTCGTTGTTCATTCGTTCGGCAGTTCCTGTTGTTTTCTGTCTCGTGCTATGAGCATTTCCAGCAGTGCGCACAGAATCGCGAGGGCGATCATGTATTTCCAGAGTTCGACGCCAAAGCGGAGCTGGGTGACGGCTTGCTGGACGTTGCTTTCCTGTGTCAATGTTACAAAGCGTGCGATACCGAGTTGCGAGAGAAAATCCTCGATCATGGGTTCGTCCGCCCGTGTCAGATCGGATTCGAGTGGATCGGTGTTGACCGAGAACGCACGCAGCACCTCCTCACCTGCGTTGAGTGTATAGACACCGGGGAAGCCCGGCGCATCGACGGGGAACACCAGCCCGGAGGGAAGTGCTTTTGGTACGATACGCTGCATGCTTCCGTCGGGTCCGCGAAGTTCGAAGAGCTGTTCACCGGTGACAGCGCTGGTGAGTGTGATTTCGGTGTTTTCCGCGACGGTCAGGTCGAGAGCTCTGTCTTCTCTTGCTGCGAGATAGTACATCGCTTTGTTCAGCAGTGGAAGGTACAATCCTTTGAACGGAAAATCGGACCAGCCCGGATCGGGTGAAACCGCGAAGACCAGGGCGCGTCCTTTCCCCACAGATGCATCAAGGAGAAACGCATCACCCGCGCGCGTACTGATTACCTGGCGTGCATTCTCATCTCCGCGGATGCGGACGCTGTAGTAGAGCCGCGGTGATTCAATTTCCGGTTGTGTGTTTTCTTCGACAAATTCGAACATTCCGTCGAAGAGGGGGTGATCAAAGTCGATATTTCCGAAGCTGAGAAAGGAGGAGGTTTCCGTCAGGGACCCGGTGGTGCCTGTTGCAGCCGGCAAGCCCAGGCGTGGCAGCAAGGTCTTCGACCAGGTATCGACATTTCCGTCGGCATCGGGGAACAGGATGACACTGCCGCCTTCACGGAGCCAGGATGACAAACGCTGCTGGAAGGCATCGGAAAGTGTTTCGGCCCCGAGGAGTATGGCGACGTCATAGCGCGCGAGGTTGGCCGAAAGCAGTTGGCTGCTTCCGATCGCATCGACATTGAAACGATGATCGCCTTCCGTGTCCCCGTCGCCGGGATTCAGAGCAAGTGCGATCAGTCTTCCGTCTCGTTTTCCAGAGGGACCGAGCAGGATGTTGACAGTGCGCGGGATATGGAAGCCAAAATAGCGGCGGTTATCCTCCGGAAGGTGATCGTCCTCGAGATCCACAAAACCGGGCACCCAGCCATCCTGTTTCGGAAGCACGGTGAACTCGATCTGACGGGTACCGCCGACCGGCACATCGACGGTTTTCTGTGTGACACGTTCCCCGCCGAGAAAGATGGAAACGATGGCATCGGACAGGGGTGCGTCTGAGACATTGCGTATGGTAGCCGCGATATCGACCGGTTTGCCACTTTCAAAAATACTGTTTTTCACTTCCACGTCGCTGACGTAGGTATTCCCTCTGGCTTGATTTCCTACGGGAAGCAGGAAGACATTCACATCCGCATCGAACAGCGATTTTCCAGCCACATCCTCGTTCCGCAGAAACTGCGAACGTTGCCGGTCGGTGATGACATAGACTTCCTTGTTGAAATTGCTGCTGGCGGAAAGCAATGCACTTGCCGCCGTGAGTGCCTGCTGATAATCTCCGTGTGCGAATGATTCAGTGACATCCTCTATTTCACCACGAACGGCATTGAGCGCCGCGGTCATTTCGTTCGTTGTTTCGGGATTGGTGGTAAGGACGAGTGCGACGTCATCACCTGCCTCGAGTAATTCGAGTAATTCGGTTGCTTTCTGTTTCGCCTGTTTGAGGAGGCGGCCGTTTTCGTCACTCATCAACATGCTGAAGGAGTTATCAAGCACGATGACCACAGAACTTTTTGCTGTGGTGCCAGGCAGAAAGCCGAAACCGCTTCGCAGGGCGGGACGAGTGAACGCAAGGACGAGGAACACGATAATGAGTGTTCGCAGGGCAAGGAGCAGCCATTGCCGGATTTTCAGCTTCCGGATTTTACTGCGCTGCAGCTCCTTGAGAAAGGTCAGTGTACTGAATTCGATGACACGTGTCTTACGGAGATTCAGCAGATGGAGTATGATAGGGATCGCCGCTGCGACGAGTGCGATCAGATACAGTG
>JAGTUW010000160.1 GCA_018224345.1 Bacteroidota bacterium | reverse complement strand
TTGTTTCCGCCGGTGTTTCCGCAGCAGGGGTTGCTTCGGCGGGTGTTGTTTCCGCCGGTGTTTCCGCAGCAGGGGTTGCTTCGGCGGGTGTTGTTTCCGCCGGTGTTTCCGCAGCGGGGGTTGCTTCGGCGGGTGTTGTTTCCGCTGGTGTTTCCGCAGCAGGGGTTGCTTCGGCGGGTGTAGTTTCCGCCGGTGTTTCGTTTACGGGAGTATCTTCTCGAGAGGAAGGTATGTTGCTGTTTTCAGACTGAGCCTGCACATCCCGTTTCGTTGCATCCGTAAACCCTTGCACATCCTTATCGGGAGTGTTGTTGTCGGGATCGTTTGGAGAAGTCTCGGGGGTCTCGTTGGTGGTCGGCTCGTTGGTCATTGTGGTATCCGCGATTGTGAGAGGTTCAGGCACGGTGTGCCGGTGTCGAGGTTGTTTTCATTGATGGGAGGGCGGGTACCTAACCGATATAGCCCATGCATCAATGGCGAATAGAAAAGTTACGCATATATTGATGAATTTACAATATCAAAACAATACTCGAAAAACGCAAGGTCAGCGGAGACTTTCTTCGAGGGCGGTGGCTGCATCCGTCTTCTCATCGCGGTATTTGATGATGACCGGTGTATAGATATGGAGGCCTTCTGCTTCGGCATACTCACCGCGTGCGGGGCGGCTGCCGGCAACGACCACTGCTCCTTCCGGTATCTCCAACGGGTTCGAGGGGGTCGCTCGGAGTGTACGTTGATTGACGAGATCGTACACCGGTGTGGAAGCATTCAGGATCACACCGGTGCCGATGACTGTTCGGCGTCGTACAATGCAGCCTTCATAGATTCCGGTGTTCCCTCCGACCATGACATCATCCTCAATGATGACGGGGATCGCACCGACTGGTTCGAGAACCCCACCGATCTGTGCACCGGCGCTGAGATGGACATGCTTGCCTATCTGTGCGCAGGAGCCAACGAGAGCATGGCTGTCGATCATTGTTCCTTCATCGATATAGGCACCGATATTGATATAGGCGGGAGGCATGACGATGACGCCGGGTGCAAGATAGCTGGCATCGCGCACGGTACTTCCTCCCGGAACGATTCGTCTGCCGCTCGCGGCAGTAAATCGCTGGACGGGGAGGGTATGTTTATCGGTGAAACTGAATACACCGTCGTCATGAACATCGCGTAACTCTCCTGCACGGAAGGCCCAGAGTATGACTCGTTTCACCTGTGTATTTGCTATCCATTTGCCATCAATGCAATCCGCGGCGCGTAGATGCCCTTCACGCATCGCTCTCCAGATCGTGTCGAGTAAGGTGAACTCCTCCCGTTGCGCGTCGGCGGGATCCCTTGAGAGCAAGGCGGATAGTTCATCGTGCAGCATTCGAGTACTCCGAATATTATTGCAAAACAGAAATATGACACATGGAACAACGGCGCACAACCCCGGGTTTATATCTTTTATGTCCCCGCTCCCTGAGGGGGCTCACAGTGTCGTTTTTTTCCCCTCATTGCACAGGCACAACGCATTTCGTAATTTTTAGGACGAGGTTTACCGTTATGTGCAGTATGTCACAAACGTTCATAGTAAGGATTATTCCAATGAATAGATTTCTTTCTCTGTATTTTCTGCTCTTGTTGTTTCCTGGTCTGATGAGTGTGACGACAGCGAAATCGCAGGATTGGGAAGAAAATGCGCAGTTCGGTGTCGAAATCGGTGGTGCGATTGATGTTACTGCCCAGGTATTCCGTCCGACGAATAACCAGCCGTTCATGATTCTGACATCGGAGAAGCTCACTTCTCCAGTGCTGGTGGATCTTGCCAAAAAACGTGTCTTCGCACTCAAAGCTTCCGCCGTGGAAATCGAGGAGGGTGGGTTTTTGAAAACAAACGGGATTCCCGGGGGGAAGGATGTCGGGAGCTATGTCCTGCAAGGGGGATCAACAACGTTCAAGGTGCAGGGAAAATCGGTTACGATGATTCTGCGTCAGACGCTTGTCGGGGATGTCTCGCAGGAAATGATTCTGGCGCACAGTCCTGATTACCGGCTGCGTATGCGGGACTATACGCCGAAGAAGAGCGCGATCAACGTTCTCAAATCATATGCGAGGGACACAGAAGTCGTGGTGATGTTTGCGACCTGGTGCGCCACTTGCAAGCTGCTTGTCCCAAAGGTGATGCGTGTGTTCAATGAGGCAAATAATTCCCGGTTCAAGGTGCATTACATCGGTATCGCGATGGGTGGCAATGAGCCCGCGAGCGCACTCGCACGTCATGGACATGATTATCCGGCAGTGATCCTCTATCAACGGGGCAAGGAGGTGGATCGCATCATCGGTGATCCTCCCGGTGCACTCGAGAATCTGCTGGTGGACATTCTTGAATAGTCTGATTCATTCTTTTACAACAACACGTCATCACATGCGGCTCTCATCAAATCGTATTCTCTTCGTGACCGCCCGGGTGCTCGAAAGTCTGGTCGGTCTGGTCTTTTTATTCGCGGCTTTTCTCAAGGCGCTTGATCCACGCACCTTTGCAGAACAGATCGCCATGTACGGGATCTTTCCTGAATTGGCAACGCTGGCGGCGTGGGTGTTGATACCGCTGGAAGTAGCGTTGGCGACAGGCCTGATTCTCAACCTTTTTCCACGCATCATTCCGCTCACAATAATCGCTTTGCTTATCTTTTTTATCGGAATTACGGTCTACGGTATGATGATCGGCCTCGGTGAAAGCTGCGGTTGCTTTGGCAACCTTGTCGATCGCGGCCCCGAGCAGGTGATCATCGAAGATGTGGTCATGCTGGTTGCTCTTATATTCGTAACAGTTGTGCTTTGGTCACATCGCCCCGGAAAGACGGGCCTCCGAATTGCTGGCACGCTTGCCCTCACCGTGTTGTCAGTCGGGGTTACTGTTGCACATCCGATGCTGCCTGTCGATGATCTGGTGACAAAGATGAAACCCGGTGCGCATTTCTCTACATGGCCGGTCGACGGTCTCTACGGCAAGGATCTCAACCGTGGAACGCATGTTGTCTTTCTTTTCACTGTCGAAGATCCGGGAATTCGTGAGCATGTAGAACAGATGAACCTGATCGCGCAGCACCAGGATGTGCCATCGACCGTCGGACTGATCATTGACGGGACGGAGCATCTCACTACGCTTATGTTCGAATATGCCGCCGCTTTTCCCGTTGCGGCAATCGAACCCCGTTTTGCGCGTCCCCTCTACCGTAGCCTGCCTCGCGTTTTTTTATTGCATGAAGGTACGGTCATCAGCACGTGGTCGGAACTTCCGACCGTTGAAATTGTTGTTCAGGCTATACATTCAACAACGTCATAATGCGGGACATTGTGAAAATCTATACGAAAACCGGAGATCAGGGAAAAACAGCGCTGTTCGGAGGGCGGCGTGTCGGAAAGGACAGCGCACGCATCGAGGCGTATGGGACTATTGATGAATTGAATGCGTTTCTTGGTTTTGCACTGGTCTCCGCTTCCACAGAGGTCGCCGATCTTATTGTTGCCGTGCAGAATGAACTTTTTGTTTTCGGCGCTGATCTTGCCACACCATTGGAGACTCGAAACACCGATATAACCCGAATCGACGAAAAATACGTCGCACGAATCGAGCAGCGCATCGATATGTTGGAAGAGCAACTGCAGCCTATCCGTTATTTCATCATACCGGGGGGGGGCGAAACGGCTGCCCGTCTGCACATGTGTCGCACAATCGCAAGACGTGCCGAGCGCCTGATCGTCAACCTTTCCGCAATGGAAGAAATTAACGAAGCAGATCTCCGCTATATCAACAGGCTGTCGGATTTTCTCTTCGTTCTCGCCCGCTACGCAAATTACGTGGATGGGTTTGAAGATGTTCGCTGGCAGCAGGAGTAAAGCATGTTTGTCGTAATTGCCGGAAATATCGGTTCGGGAAAGTCCGCCCTTACCTCACTGCTACATGAAAAGTTTGGCTGGGTACCGCATTACGAATCTGTAGAAAATAATCCCTACCTTCAGGATTTCTACAGGGATATGTCCAGATGGGCATTTCATCTTCAGGTGTATTTTCTTTCACGACGCTTTATGCTGCACCGCGAAATGACAGAGAGAGTAAAAACCGGTGTTGTCCAGGATCGGTCCATTTATGAAGACGCACTGATCTTCGCAAGAAATCTTCACGACATGGGATGTATGGATGACAGGGATTACGCGAATTATCAGGCATTGTTCGCGTCCATGACACCCTACGTGCGCGTTCCCGATCTCCTGATTTACCTGCGTGCCGATGTGCCCACACTGCAGCGACAGATCCGACTGCGGGGGCGGGAGTTTGAGCAACGCATCGATCCGTCGTATCTCGAGCAGCTGAGTATTCTTTATGAGAATTGGATTTCCAACTACAAGCTTGGTCCTCTTCTTGTAGTCGATACCCATAAAATGGATATTGTGCATGACCCGCAGAATCAGGAAGAAGTCATGTACCAAATTGACCATTTGCTACGCAACAAGCGATAATTTCCCGTGAATGTTCATGCACTCGTATGCCACACTTTGCATCACACACGCTGGATGGCGCTTGCTCTCATCCTTTGTGTTCCCGTTGATATGCAAGGACAACAGGCGACGCTGTCCGGACGAGTGAGCGATCAGTCCGGAAACCCGTTGGTTGGAGTCAACATTATTGTGCGGGGGACCGTGCTGGGCAGCGCGACCGACGATGCCGGCAAGTACAGTATTTCGCGAATCTCTCCCGGCAGGCATACGATCACCGCCTCCATGATCGGTTACGAGAAGGTGCATCGCCAGGTGACATTGTCCGCTGGCGAGCAACGAAGACTCGATCTCCGTCTTGCCGAGAGCAGTGTTCTTACCGGCGAGGTGATTATCACGGCAGGAAAGCATGCACAGAGTTTTGAAGAAATTCCAGTCAGCATCTCAACCCTGAGTGGAGAGGAAATTGAAGCACGCGGCATTGAGACCATGGAAAATGCATTGCGGAGAATTTCTGGTGTCAATATCACCGAGGACCAGGTAAATATCCGCGGCTCAAGCGGGTACAGCCGGGCTCTCGGAAGCCGCGTCCTTCTTCTCGTTGACGGAGCATCAGTGCTGGCAGGGGATGCCGGAGAAATCAAGTTCGATGTCGTTCCGATGTACGCGGTCGAACGAATTGAGGTGGTGAAAGGCGCGGGCTCTGCTCTATACGGATCAAGCGCGCTGGGAGGTGTCATCAATATCATCACGCGTGAACCACGCAGTCGTCAGACGCGTGTTCGTCTCAGCTCTGGATTCTGGGATAATCCCTATCATGAAAAATGGAAATGGTGGGGGGACAGTCCCCGTTTTCGAAACGGAATTGATCTGCAGCACGGTAATGTGCACGGTCCACTCAGCTATCTTCTTTCCGCCGGAGTGCGTAATGATCAGTCATATCGACAGAATGACGATTTCAAGCGTTTGACTCTCAGTGGGCGCGCCTGGTACCGTTTTTCCGCGGACAGGAATCTGACCGTCGCCTTCAATCACAGCAGCAACGATCGTGGGAATTGGGTGCACTGGCGCGACCTCCGTCACGCCCTGCAACCGCCGCTGAGTGCCGACCTGACCGAGCGCATCCTCTCGCATAAAACGCAGGCGACGACGACATACCGACAGACGCACGGGGCCGGTTTTGCTTCCTCTTTACGATTGAATACCTATCGTACTTCATTTGAGACATCGAGTGACACTTCGGACTACAGTTTTCGACCGAGTGACAAGACACAGTCCACTGCCTGGTTTACCGGTCTTGAGTGGCAAGGAATCGGGGCGTTGTCGGGCAGCAACCTCCTGACATTTGGAGTAGATGCCAATTATACCGCGGTCGACTCCCGTACGTATGGAGTGCGGACAGGATGGTCCGGTGCCCTCTATGTTCAGGACGAGATATCACTGGATTCTGTCTGGCATATATCCGCGGGCGCCCGTTTTGACCTTACCAGTATTGACACGCTGGCGGCGGATATGCAGCTGAACCCGCGGGTTGGAATCACTCATACGCCTTGGGAATATGGAGTACTTCGCGCCTCCTATGGCTGGGGATTTCGCAGTCCTTCCATTGCCGAACGCTTCGCGACTGCGAGCGCCGGAGGGCTTATCACGAAACCGAATCCGGAACTTGAAGCGGAGCGCAGTACCTCCTACGAATTCGGGTTCAAACAGCTTCTCCCTTACGCACTTTCCATCGATGTGGCGGTGTTCTGGAACGATTATGACAATCTCGTCGAACCGATGATTGATCCCACGGATGGCCGGATCCAGTTTCGCAATATCACGCAGGCGCGTATTCAGGGCTATGAGCTCGCGCTGGACGGCAGGCCTCTCGGTGACTGGTTGCGGTTTTCCGCCAGTTACACGTACATGTACCCACAAGATATGCTTGCAGGCAGCGTGTTGAAATACCGGCCGCGACATCTTCTCTATCTCAGTGGTGACCTTCGCTATGGAGATTTCAATGTCGGCGCGGATTTTCGGCACATATCACGTATTGAGAATATCGACAGGGAATTGACGATTGTCATTCCAAATTCCGAGGAACGTGTTGCCATGTATGTGACTGACCTTCGGTTGAGCTGGACAGCAGGCGCCGCCGGTTTGCCGCTTCGCCTTTCCCTGTTCGTCGATAACGCGTTTCAGTACAATTATACTGAAGTCGTTGCGAACATCGCCGCAATCCGAAGTTATCGTCTTATGCTTGAAATGGTGCTGTAAGCAATTCCTGCACGGGGATGCAACCGAGGGCTGAACGTGTACATGCACAGATCAAAAAAAACCCGCTTGAAGCGGGTTTTTTCGGAAACAAAGAAAAAAAATTATTTCAGCATGTCCAGTTCGTACGCAGCATTCCGTGCGTAACTCGGATCCTTCTTTGCATTTGTAAAGGCCTCTTTCGCTTTCGCGGTATTTCCCAGATTGCGATAGGCGAGTCCGAGTTCAAAATATGCCGCACCCTTTCGTCTGGATGTCGTGTGTCGAATGGCATTCTGTGCCGCC
>JAGTUW010000159.1 GCA_018224345.1 Bacteroidota bacterium | reverse complement strand
TCGCGGAAAAGCCGCCCGCCCAGCATCGCACCAATGAACACTGACAACCGTTTGACGGCGAGCACCAACGCCACGGGAGCGAGGGCGACGGCCTCTATCTGGGTGAAACGGTACCCGAAGGTCAGTACCGCCACGATGAATATCCAACGCAGATTCCCGGTGAGCGCTGCACGCAAGGATGCAGGTCGTCGCTGCGCGATGAGCGCGAACAGCAGAAAATATCCCGCAGTAAACCAGGATTGAAACGCCATCATCGGAACGGGACGAAGCGCCAGATCTGTCAGCAGATACCGGTCGAGGACGGAGGTAACGGTGAAAAGCAACAAGGCAGCAATCAGTGGATAATGGGATCTGGATACTATAAATATCCGCAGCGGCGCAAGCGCGTCACCGCTGCGCATTTCAAGGATGTACGTGCCGACCATAAGCAATCCTACGCCCGCCAGTTCCGTGGAGGAAAGCGATTCGCCGAGGAAGAAAAATGCGAACAAGGCAACAAGTCCGGGGGTGAGCACCAACATCGGTAACGCACCGCTGAGTTCGAGATTACGGATGGCCATCATGACACAGAGGAAAGCCAGGGAACCAAGCAGGTTCTTGCCCGCCAATACCAGCAGAGCCGTACTGTCGACACCGCTGAACTCCATAGCGAAAAGCAGTGGCAGAGCCAGCACTGCATTGAGCAGTGCGAGGAGCACGGAGAAATCGAGGGCACGCATGCCGAACAGAGCCTTCTTCTCCGTGATGGAGGCGGCGGCGGAGAGAAGCGCTGAAGCGAAGGCCAGGAAAAACCAGTTCATGTCAGAACAGCAGTTGTAGACGGACGAAGACATTGCGTCCCGGTTCGCCTATGATGAGACCGCGCAGTGTGGAGATATGTCTGCGCCAGGCGCGGTCAAATATGTTATCTATGCCGGCATAAGCGATCGTGCTGACACCGGCGACGCGGAACGCTTCCGAACGCAGATGCAGGTGCATCAATGCATAGCCGGCTGTCGTCGCTTCACCCGGTGCCACGGCGTGCTGATCGGCTGCCGCATCGAAAAGAAGTTCCGCAGTCCCATAGCCTGCCAGGGGCAGCCGAAGGCCGAAACGCAGATTGAGCGGCGGGATCCCCGGGAGATCGGTATCGTTCCCCGTATCCCTGCCCCGTACCCAGGCCATGCGTGCATGCAGCACAACGGAGCGAAATGCCTGGTATTCCATGGAGACCTCCCCGCCGTACAACAGCGCTTCTCCGACGTTGCTTTTCACGTACAGAGAATCATTGCGTTGTTCATCGACAACGAGATCGTTCATTGCATTGACAAAAGCATTGGCGAGGACGCGCACCCTCTCATCATAAACACGCAATCCAAGGTCGATGAAACTTCCCTTTTCGGCGGCGAGGGCGATATCGCCAAGCCAGGTCGCGCCCCCCAATTCGATAAACTGAAACCGCTCCTCAAGAGATGGGGCGCGGAAGGAGCGTGCGAGATTCAATGTCACATCGAGACGCGGAGACAGCCGGTACAATGCTCCGAAATGCGCACTCCAGGAGTATTCCTCTGTATCCCGGGACTCCCAGAGCAATCGGCGATTTGCGGGTGTGTCATCGCGTACCCCGTCCCGTTCGATATACAGCAGGTTGTAGCCCGCGTCATTCCGAACATGAATGCGATCAGCACGCGCACCGAGTGTCAATGCCAGCCGCTCGCCCGGGACCGTCCATTCGTCCTGCACAAACAGACCGATATTTTGGAAGCGTGCGTCCGGTAACGGCAACTCCGCAATAATGGTATTCGAGGCTTGTACTTCCCTGAGACGTCGTCCTGTATAGCTCCGTTGCCATGCATCGACTCCGGCGATCACCTGATGCGCACCGAACGACCAGTTGGTCTGCAACAGCGCGGCGTTCATCATGTGTTCCGCGGAAGGGCGAAGTATGACAGCGGGATTGGGAATGATTTCTACATTGCGGTCAATCCGCTGATTGCTGAGGCGCAGTGATATCCGATCGAGGGCGTCCGTCACTTCCTGCACCCCGTACTCGAACTGCAGCATCCTCCGCAGTTCATCCGGGTATCGTGCCGAGGCTTGTGCGGGAAACGATGCGCCACCCGGGATTCCCACATCCCGGGCATCGAACAATTGGTACCGCAGGCGTATTTCATGGGAGCTATACGGTCGCACACCCGCATGCACCGCAAGGGAACGATCACGAAAACGGCTGTCCCGTAACACACCTGTCGGTGTACGGGCATCACCCGCGCTGCGCATGCTCCCGCGTAATCGCAGAAACCAGGCTTCATCGGAGGCTTCCACACCCATGGAGGCGGCAGCGCCATCATTGACAGTGGAATAGCTGCTGTTGACCGTACCGTTGATGCGCGGAATATCTCCGAAACGACCATCCCCCGTCACTATATTCACGACACCCCCGGTCGCACCCGTGCCATAAAGTGTAGACGCAGCTCCGCGGATCACTTCGATACGCTCGACATCATGGATGTCGATCAGGGACAATCCGGCAGCCAGATTCGTTGCCGTCTCGATACGTGCGCCATCGATCAAGGTGACCACATTGGCACGACCAAGGCCACGAATATTCACATCCGTGCCCCAGATTCCGTCACGCACAAGTGAAATTCCCGCCTCTGCATCCAGAGCGTCGGAGACGCTCACGGGGGCAGTACGCTGCAGATGCGCGGCATCGGTGATACTCAGTGGCAGGGAAACGTCACGTAATGATTCCTCCCTGCGCATTGCTGTGACTGTCACGGCGCCGACATCGACCGAAGCCTCCCGCAACACAATACGCAATTCCGCAGACTCACCGGCAGCCAACTCCCTCTCCTCCGGCATATAACCAAGATGTGTCACGCGCAGCGTCACCGCTTCCTCTGCCACGACAAGGACGAAGCGCCCATCCTCCCCACTGATCACACCCTGTCGCGTTCCGACGACCTGCACATGGGCACCACGCAGTGGAACACCGCTTTCGCGTACGACACTGCCGGTGAGTCGCCGGTCCTGAGCCACACCGTCCGCAGAGAGGACATTGATGAATATGATGATTGCGAATGCCGTAAGAAGGGGAGAAAACCGACGTGACATGAGAGTGCCCTTTCATGGATGAGAATGATCAACACGCGCGCGACCGGGGACACGAAGCACAATCCACCGGAACATACGAGACGAGAGAACGGCTATGCGCCGCCATTTGTGTGTTGACATCCTCTGTACTCCCATGCCGGCATCCTCATACCGGCACATATTCAAATATAACATCTTCCTTTGAGATAGCCAATATCCGAAACGTCGGAATCCAGCCACCTGCCTGTCCTTCTCCTGCCAGCCACGAATTTCCGGAATCGGGAAGCGGCGTCGAAGTCAGTCCACTGAAGCAATGCGGCTACAGGTCAACGATCAGAATCACGGTTTCCTCATCGCGCTGTACTTCGATGCTGATACGCTGTCCGGGCTCGAAGTCGGAGAGACGGTTCATGTATTCGTACACACCGTTGACCGGCTTGCCATCCATGGAGATAATCACATCTCCCTTCTGCATGCCACCCAGAGATGCGGGACGACCGTCAACAACCGCGTCGACACGCAGTCCCGTTCCGCTGCTGGAAGACACATCCGGCATAATCCCGAGTGTGACCTTGAAGCGTTGTGAAGTTGCAGGTCGACTTTTCGGGCCGCTTTCAGTAAAGCGGAGCGCTTCATCCCGTCGAGTGACCGCTGCGACAACGTCATACACAAAATCCGAAACACGTTTCTGACCGGCATAATTCAGACGATCCGCGGTATCAAACGGTGTGTGGTAGTCATCATGCACACCGGTGAAGAAAAACAGAACAGGGATATCTTCAGCGTAAAAGGCGGCATGATCTGAAGGACCATAGCCCTCGGGCGACATGGCCAGTTCCAGACCCGCCTCGTCTCCTGCCTCCTGCAACAACTCGATCAATCCGTCTGCGGTACCGGTGCCACCGACACTCAGGGTATTTGTATTCTCTCTGAAACGGCCGACCATGTCAAAATTACACATGAGTGCCGTACGTGCGAGGTCGACCGGCGGGTTCGCCGTCAGGTGTTTCGAACCCAGCAATCCCATTTCTTCCGCATCGAAAGCGGCAAGAATGACGCTGCGCTGCATCCCTCCTTGCAGAGCGATACGCTCGCCGATTTCTATCACCGATGCGACTCCCGATGCATTGTCATCGGCCCCGTAATGCACAGCGACGGTGTCGGGACGGCGCGACCCGCTGCGCGGTCCACCGAGCCCGAGATGATCATAATGTGCACCTAAAATCACATATTCGTCCTGCAGTCGTGGGTCGTTCCCTTCAATGATCCCCAGAACATTGCGGCCGGTAACCGACTCCTCGATGAGCGAGACACGCGCCTTCACATGCCCGTCGCACTCAGTTCGGACGGGTTGCCGGGAGGCGATCAATTCCTGCTCGAGTTCTTCGACATTCCGGTCACTCAGCAGATACTCCGCCAGACGGCGTGTGATACTGAGTACAGGGATATTCATCGAGGATTCCTGCCGCTGATGCTGCAGTGGCACCGGACGATCATCTGATTCGAATGCCGGCCCCGCGACGAACAACACACCGGCTGCGCCATGATCGCGAGCGACCATGGCTTTTTTCAGCAGGGATGTATATGCCTCATACTCCCCGCTGTCGTCGTCCGGACTCCCACGCAGCACCAGCACCCAACTTCCGGCGACATCCAGACCGTCATAATCACGCCATTCTCCGGCAGGCGATTCGAAATCAAAGCCAAACCCCGCAAAGCGAACCGGTGCATCCAGAGGCAGCTGTCCGGAAAATGCGAGGGGGAGAAAGTCCTCCCGCACCTCCGCCGGCTCGCCTGCGACGGTCATCATGCAGTCATCGCCGGCCCTGACGCCGGTGACGATCCGGAAATCCTGAAACCCCTCCTCGGCAAGCAACCGGACGCCAGCCAGCCTGAATTGCTCACGGATATAGTCTGCAGCGGCATGCGCACCTTCCGTCCCGGCGCGACGCCCCTGCAATTCCTCGGACGCAAGAAATGTCACATGTCCCCGCAACTCTTCAATCGTGATTTCTTCCGATACCTGCTGCTGAGCAGAAAGTGGTGGGAGGAAGCAAAGGAAGACGAACAGCGAAATAATGGTGCCCTTCATGTGTGGTCCTCATGCGTATAGAGAAAAATACAACGGTGGCCTGCGCGAAGCATTCCTGAAAGATAAGAAATCGAGCACTAACCTTGCCCCGGGAGACAGAGCCCTGCATCGCCGGGTGAGCCATCGTAGTGGGTAGTGCGTCTTGTCGACCGGATGCTGCGCATCATGTATGACGTACATCTCCTGTCCAGCGACATGCGCCCCGGTAATCACGTAGAAAGTCTGAAACCAGCTCCCGTTCTCTCCGGCAGGTTGCAGTCCATAGCGTGATGAACGCTATTGTGTTACATCTTTATGATTGGATTCCCGGATTATTGAGGGATTTGCTTATATTGCATGCAATATTTTCCAGTGACACTCACATCCATCCAATTTCGGAGGTATGGTATGGCAGGTATCTTTGCACGCGTGACGGATATCTTCAAGGCAAACATCAATGATCTGCTTGACAAGGCGGAAGATCCGGAGAAAATGATCAAGCAGATAGTCATCGAGATGGAGGAAGCCGTCAGCAAGGCCACCACGGCGGTCGGTTCGGCGATTGCAAACGAGAAGCAGCTTGATAAGCAATATGCAGAGAAACACAAGCTCAGTGCGCAATGGCAGGAGCGTGCCATCAAGGCTGTCAACGCCGGACGTGACGATCTGGCGCGGCAGGCGCTCGAGAAGAAGAACATGTTCGAAAAGGCGCGAACAGATCTTGAACAACCTCTCACAGAAGCGAAAAAAACTGCAACAACCATGCGTGCACAACTCGATCAGCTCAAGGCGAAGCTCGACGAGGCACGGGTACGTCAAGGGACACTGATAGCGCGGCATCAGGCGGCAAAAGCGAAAAAACAGATTTCGTCGAGTCTCGCCGGCATCGGTGACGGTGCGTTCGGTAATTTCGACAAATACGAACAAAAGGTACTGCAAGCTGAATCCGAAGCGGAAGCAATGTCGGAACTGGCCGGTGACACGACCTCGCTCGATGATGAATTTGCAAAGCTCGAAGCCGGGAGTTCCATCGAGGAAGAACTCGCACTTCTGAAATCCGCCGCCGACAAGGACTGATTCCGATCACGCGTTACACAACACAAGGAGCATCACGCATGGCCAGCATTGTACAAGCCACCCGCGGAAAGGTCAAACGCTATCTCAAGGAAATCTACGGAAAGAATTACCGGGACCACGTTCAGGAAGTGGACAAGACCATGGTGATACAACATGGTTCCGCCTCGGTCAACATTGTCGTACGTCCGCTCAGCAAGGACGATTGCCTTGTCACAACGCAGGCGTACGTCGTTCAGGGCGCGAAAATCGGTCCGAAAATTCTCGGCATGCTCATGCGACACAACGCGACGAACCCTATCGGCGCATTCGGTCTGTTGTTCGATGACACAATCGTGTTTCGCCACTCCGTTTCCGGTGCGAATCTCGATGCGAACGAACTCCGCCTGAGTATTCGCACCGTCGCTTTCTTCGCTGATGAATATGATGAAGATATCGTCAGCCTCGCGGGTGGGAAACGTGCCATCGACGCGCATTCGCTTATCGAGGATGACGTACTGTCGGTAAAGGCCCCCGCTGCGAAAAAAGTACCTGGCGCGAAAAAGCCTTCAGCCAAAAAGAAAACCACGGGCGGAACATCAGACAGCAAAGGCGCTTCTCGCCGAAAAGCACCCATGGGTGTGAAAAAATAGGCGATACGCTGGTAGCAAGCTGTCGATCTGCGTCATCGTACGATTCAGGGGCAGCACAGCAACCGGAACGTCACGAGAGGATCAGGCTGCATGTCTGTGAAGCGTGAGTGATTTCGCTGTCTCTCTGTACACTTTTGATTCTCAGCGTGAAATCGTACATATTTGATTATTGACTCTTTGCGCCGATATCCTGCTGCCACCACTGCAGTAGGTAAGCGTCAGGAAGTAAACGAACATGTGCATGGCCGGTGGTTGTGGACACCGCCCGGGAATCAAAAGGAGTAATCATGACACCCGTAGTCCAGAAATGGCCAGACGACAGCCTGGAGCGTCGTGCCTATGACGCTGTCGCCGGGGTTCCGGTGGTCGAGGACAATGACCGCAACCGGCTCGGGTATCATATCTACCTGTATCTGAAAGGCGAACTCGCCAGCATCGAGGAGGCACTGCATATCGCGCAACCACGTATGCATTGCAGCAAGGACGATGCGATCCGGATGATCACTTCCTCGATCTCCGCTGCGAGGGGAGACACGCAGACGCCATGAGGGAGGAGCAGGAGCGCGCGCATGAGGAACAGCTTCGCAAGGAGCGCCGGCAGTGTCCGCGTTGTGGTTACGAGATTCTGAATCCCCTGACGGATCGCTGTCCACGTTGTTTCAATTACGTGGAACGCACAGTGGCCAACTGCGGCAGTTGCTCATGGCAGGGGAATTGTGAATTCGCGCATATCGGTGAAAAAAAGAATAGTTCGTAATTACACACTAACAGAGGTTGCCAATGCAAATCAAGGAAACAATTGAAGGCGACGTCGTCATACTGGCGCTCAAGGGAAATCTGATGGGCGATCCGGAGACAACGGAGTTTCGCGACAGGGTAAAAAGTCTTGTACGCGACGGCTTTCTGAAAATTGTCCTCGACGTTTCAAAAATCAAATGGATCAACAGCTCCGGTCTTGGTGCACTGATTTCCGCGTTAGCCACTGTCAACAACAGTGGTGGTGATCTCCGTATCGCCAATGTCACGGAGAAAATCAAAAGCCTGTTCATGATTACACAACTGATCAAGGTATTCAAGTCATTCGAAAGTATTGACCGCGCCATCGCAAGTTTCCAGGTGGATCCAATTTCGGGCAAACCTGCGGATCAGTAATCACGATCACGTGACAGTGCCAATCAAAAAACGGGCCCGGCAGGCCCGTTTTCCGTTTCACCTTCACCATAAACGGCGCATCTCACCGTTGCGTATTGCGCCCTTCGTCCCCTCTCCCGGCCTCATCGACCCGCATCCGCTGCTCATTCCTCCGCATCCACTCATGCAGACGCCGGTCGTCCGGTGCGAACGTCAACGCCTGCCGCAGTAAGGGGTCTACCCGACTGTACAGCCCTGCATTGAACAGATACACCGCGCGGTTGAGCAGCATCGATGCATAGAAATTGCGCATCTCCACCGGGAGCCTTTCCTGACTCTGAAAATTTCTGTACCTCAATTCCGGCATTGGGGTGTCCGCCGGGTCGGGCAGGTCTTCCGGCCGATAGATGCGAAACGCCAATCCCTGCGGCACACGCACATAGCCGGGAGCAAATTGCTTTTCCATTTCAATGGTGACATAGACAGGTCGCGTTTTGTATGCGCGTTCGATGATGCCATTCACGACGGCATTGAACGCTTCTTCTATCGCTACGGGATCATAGGGTAGCCCCTGCTCGAAGCGTTCGAGATGAGGCAGAAACGCTTCGATCTCCTCCCGGGAAGCTTCATACACGTCGGGGTAATTGTGCCGTAACTGCTCGAAATACCAGGAGCGGCGAAAGAGCTCCTTGTCGAGTACGATCACATCGGGCCGCATCCCTTCGACCTGTTGATAGTAGTAGGATGCGGATACCCAGAAATCCCATTGAAAAGACATCACCAGCGCGTTCTCTTCCAGCGAGGCGTACATGTTCATTGTGTAGTCCTCGACGAGATAATTCCCGGCCTGAGATATACGCCCTGTCTGCGCGAACAGCGGAATCAGCAGCACGAGGCCCCAGACCATCGGGTTGCGCAGCAATGCCTGCTTCCGGAAGAACTTCCCGTTGCTCAGTTGCCGGATACCGAAAGCCGCCCAGGCCGAGAAGACAAAGAAGCCCAACAGAAAATATGAGTCGATGTCAGGAATATCATAGCCTGCGGCCCAGATAACACAGGTAAGAAACAGCGTGAGGAGAAAGAGCCCGACATCACGGCGCAAGCGAAAGACGGCGGCGAGTCCGACTGCCACGGGCAGAAGAGCGAGGAGTCCGCTATCCCGTCCGAACACTTCCATACCATGCATGAACTGCGATGCCCATGCCTCGGAGCTCGAAAACATCCAGACACTGTATTGCTTCCCTGTGACATGCCAGATGAATTTTTCAAGCGTCGCAGGGTCTCCCCAGTTCAGATATGGATTCGCAGCGGCACGCAACGGGAGATAGAGGTAAGGGAGAAGCCCCGCAGCCAGCGAAGCGCCTGCCCACAAGAACTCCTTCCAGATTCCCGGACGCCGCGCATGCGTCATCAACAGCAACAATGCAAATGCAGGAAGAAGAAATACCGTACTCATGTGGTTCGAGAAAGACAGTCCCAGCAACAATGCGGTCAGCATCATGCGACGGCGCAATGCGCTGCCATCCGTTGCCGGGAGAAAGAACAACCGTGCGGCACTCCAGAGCAACAACGAAAGCATGAGCATGTGCAGCGGATAGACTTCTATTGTCAGTGCAGAGCGCCAGAACGTGCCACCGAAGGCAAGCAACAGTCCCCCGGCGCCAGCCGACAACAATGCCCCGACCTCGTCGCTCGTCGCCGCAGGCGCTGCCGCTGTCTCACCGGCCTTTGGTTTCCGTCCCTTCCCCCGGGCGGGGGATCGTTGCGGACGCAGGCGCAGGAGTTCATAAAAGAACTGTACCGCAATCCCCGCGGCGGCAGCGGAGAGGACGGCGGAAAAAAGGTTGAGACGAAAAATACCGCTGCCGATGGGCAGCAAGGCCCAGAGCCCTGCCAGCAGGGTGAACAACGGATACCCCGTCGGATGCGCGATACCCCATGTATGCGCAACAGTGGCAAGTTCCCCGGCATCGATAAAATCCATCGACGGCGCAATGGTGGACACATACACCAACAGGGCCACAATACTGACGGCCAGCGAAACAAAGAGTCGCAGGCGCGGAAAGGGAACAGCCGACAGCGCCTCCATCATCGATTGCCGGGCTCTGCGTTCAGCCATGTCGTTCACTCCAGCCGCTGCACTCCGAAAGGCAACGCATATACAAACAGCAATGCACGAAGGAATACATATTAGATGTATGTATCTGTTTATGTACTGTTATCATACAGCCCTCCGGATGATGTCAGAGATACAGTACCAGGAAGATGGCGGGTATCAGCAGCCCGATTGCCACCAGCCATGCACCGCGGCCGGTGATACCGTTTTTTCCTTTCTGAAT
>JAGTUW010000158.1 GCA_018224345.1 Bacteroidota bacterium | reverse complement strand
GCTGTGGCTCCTGCGGCATCAGGCCGAAACTGATATCCTTGTTCGCCGTGACTTCGCCGAGAATATCCTCATCCTCGCCTGCGATAATTCGTAACAGTGTCGATTTGCCGGAACCGTTGAGACCGAGTACGCCGATTTTCGCACCGTAGAAGAACGAGAGAGAAATGTCCTTCAACACGGTTTTATTGGGCTTGTGAATCTT
Organism: Bacteroidota bacterium; assembly: GCA_018224345.1. GTDB lineage: Bacteria > Bacteroidota > Ignavibacteria > SZUA-365 > SZUA-365 > SZUA-365. Next base: position 3,043 of record JAGTUW010000158.1, on the reverse strand, counting down.
GCTCACCCGCACCATGGAAAAAATAATTTTATTGTCAATCATTCCTTGTTCTCCTCCCAGGGGATGGGGAGTCCCAGTGTTGTCAGTTTCGCTTCCAGTTCTTCGCGCTCCATGTTGCGCCGCAACAGTTCGCCTTCCTGCGGTAACAGTTCATGCGCACGTGCAAGTGTTATCGCGCGGGTGGCATCACCTTTCGTGATGGCCGCAATGATATCGGTGTCGATTCTCGTCAATTCCGTCGCATGGGTACGATAGTCGAGAAAGGCTTCCCACGCAATCGGACACCAGCGCCGTACAATCTCGTTACCGATTGTCTCGGCGTACACGCGAATTTCATACTGCGCATGTGCATCCATGCGAAGGCGGAGAAAATGGAGCAGGTTGTGCAGATCCACTTTCCAGTACGCTTCCGTGTAGGTTGCGAGCGGCAGATCCTTGCGTGCCTGCTCCCGGGCGACACCGGCTTCGATGCGTGCCTTGTACATAGTTTTCGCAAGGTCATGAAGCTGCCGTTCCTGTTCGGTAAAACGCACGCCCGCTGCAGGATCGATAAAGCCTTCGCTTCCCTGACGGTTGCTGGTCGCCTGCAATCGCCATGCATCCGGTTCGGTTTTTTGCGCTGCATCGATCGCAATGGAATAGCGTGTGCTGTATTCGTTGACGTTGGCCGTGCGGTGGCGAATCCACTGCCGCCAGGCATCCATGGGAACGCGCACATGCAATTTTATTTCACACATCTCGAACGGTGTGGTATGATGATGACGGAGCAGGTAACGGATCAGTCCGCGATCCTGTCGCACCTGCCGCGTTCCTTTCCCGTAGGAAACACGGGCGGCCTGTACGATAGAGGAATCCGTGCCCATATAGTCGACGACGCGGACGAACCCGTCGTCGAGAACCGGAAAGGGTTCGCCGAGTATGGCATCGAGTTCCGGGACGATCGGACGCTCAAGATTTTCGAATTGTCGGGTTTCCATGCTTCCTTTGCTACAGTGATCGGCAAGTGAAAAGATACTGATTCCATGCGGGCCTTACAACGCGTGGGAATCATCAGGGGCTTTTTCGTAGATTATATGATGAATTGAACGGGTTTCGCATGTCCGCCTTCCGGCTCAACAAAGTCCTTCTCATTCGACTCAGCTCCATCGGAGACATTATCCTCTGTACCCCGATGCTGCGTGCGATCAAACAGGCATTTCCGGAATGCGAAGTACATTTCCTCACACGCAAGGAATTCGCTCCGCTGTTGCTCCACGATCCGCATATCGATCATTTATTATCGATGGACACGGAAGAAGGGCGTACAGGACTCGCAGCAATGAACCTGGCGTTGATGCGGGAACAGTACGACGCGGTATTCGACCTGCACAACAATTTTCGCAGTCGCACACTGCGGAACGGAACGAGTGCCCGTATTCATCATGTGGACAAGCGCGTGTTCCGGAGGCTGTTGTTGGTCTGGATGAAGTGGAACAGATACGGCGAATCTGTTCCCGTGCCGCAGCGCTATATCGAAACCGCGTTGAGATACGGGATTCGCGCGGATACCGCTGGCCCCCGTCTTTACCCACCGGATGAGTCATACCTGGAGGTACGTTTGAAATTACGCACGGCCGGTATGGATCCCTCCCAGCCTGCGAAGGGTATCTGTCCCGGTGCGAAGCATGCGACCAAACGCTGGCCTGCAGCACATTATGTGGAACTGGCACGCAGACTGGCCGGGGATGGACAGCATCTGCTGCTGTTCGGGTCGAAGGAGGATGTTGATACCGCGGCAGAAATCAAACGCGCAGCTCCGCAATTCGTTCACGATCTTACCGGACGCCTCTCGCTGATGGAAACCGCCGCTGCCATGCGGCATTGCCAGCTGATCATTGCCAACGACAGCGGCCTGATGCACATGGCGACGGCCATGAAAGTCCCGGTCATCGCCCTCTTCGGCAGTACCGTCAGAGAGTTCGGTTTCTTTCCCTATCACTCCCCTGCCGCTGTCCTGGAAGTCGACGGACTCCCCTGCCGCCCCTGTACACACATAGGGCGCGCCCGTTGCCCGGAAGATCATTTCGCCTGCCTTCGCGCCATCGGCGTGGAGGACGTACTTGCTGCAATCGGTCTTCTCGACGCGAGTTCCTGATCTTTTTTTTTCGTTTATTCATGTTTTTTCTTCTTTCAACTTCAGGACACAAAGACACGAAGTTCACAAAGACACAAAAGCTTTTTCGAAGCGCTTATTATGGAATATGGCAGTATCCACGGATAATACTCTCTTTTTTTTCACACGCAGGTTTTTGCTACATTGCCTTATCCATCTATTCGCGTAGTTGTGAGCCACTCTCTTGCATACTTAAGAACGGAGCTTCTCCATGAAAATCAGGAAGGAAGATGCCCTCGAATACCACAGTAAGGGGCGCAAGGGCAAAATCGAAGTCATTACCACCAAACCGTGCGTAACGCAACGTGATCTCTCTCTGGCCTACACGCCCGGCGTGGCAGAACCCTGTCGTGAGATCGAACGGGATGTGTCACTGGCCTACGAGTACACCGCCAAAGGCAATCTCGTCGCCGTCATCTCGAACGGCACCGCTGTTCTCGGACTCGGCGACATCGGTCCCGAAGGTGGGAAACCCGTTATGGAAGGCAAAGGCGTCCTTTTCAAAGTCTTTGCTGACATCGACGTGTTCGACATTGAACTCGACAGCAAGGACATCCAGGAAATCATCCGCACCTGCCAGGTTCTCGGACCGACATTCGGGGGTATCAATCTCGAGGACATCAAGGGTCCCGACTGCTTCTATATCGAAGATGAATTGAAGCGGACAATGAACATCCCCGTCTTTCACGATGATCAGCACGGGACTGCCATCATCTCCGGTGCCGCATTGCTGAATGCCGTCGAACTTGCCGGCAAGAAACTCGGGGAAGTGAAGATGGTATTCAATGGCGCCGGCGCGTCCGGCATCGCCTGCGCCAAGTTCCATATCAGTCTTGGGGTAAAGAAGGAAAACGTCATCATGTGCGACACTGCCGGTGTCATTTACAAGGG
>JAGTUW010000157.1 GCA_018224345.1 Bacteroidota bacterium | reverse complement strand
TGCCTGTCTCCTGCAGCCCTCTGTACAGTCCTCACCCGGGAAGCAGGGTTTGTACCCGTTGAAATGCCGGCAGTCAATGCCGCTGGAATCAAAATAATGTTCGGGAAGCATCTTTTCCATTGTCAAATGTACGCAGTCTCACGAGGAAGAAAAAACCACCAATGCACCAAAACACAAATTACAGCACAAAAAGGTTTTCAGATCGCTTCTTATTCAGCAATAAGTGTTCTGCAAAACCCTTTCGTGCTTTTTATTCGTGATTTAGTGACTTGGTGGTTTTTTCTTCACAATGATTTCTACCGCGATTTGCTTACATTTATTGTTTACGTGTTTTGAACAGTCTGATGATGTTTACATATGATTCGCAAATCCAGTAATGAATGGGCCTTGATCCTCGGCGCCTCGTCGGGTTTCGGTGCGGCGACAGCAAGAGAGCTTGCGCGACACGGATACAATATTCTCGGTGTTCATCTCGATCGCCAGGCGACGATGCCGGCTGTACATGCGCTGATTCGAGAGATCGAGGCGTTGGACCGCAAGGCGATTTTCTATAATGAGAATGCGGCGGATGAGCGGAAACGTCATAAAATCCTCGATGAATTTACCGAACAATATCACCGTGAAGGACAAGCCGAAGTAAAAGTTCTCATGCACAGTCTGGCTTTCGGAACACTCCGGCCACTCGTCGGACGAAACGATTCCGAGATGATAAAGAAAACACAACTCGAGATGACACTCGACGTCATGGCCAACTCGATGGTGTACTGGACGCAGGACCTTGTCCGCAGGGAGTTGCTCGCACACGGCGGCCGTATTTTCGCCATGACCAGTGACGGTGCCAACCTTAATCTTCCATTCTACGGCGCCATTTCGGCCGCCAAAGCTGCACTCGAGAGTTATATCCGCCAGCTTGCGATAGAACTCGGACCGCGGGGCATCACCTGTAATGCACTGCTCGCCGGCGTGACCGAAACCCCGGCATTGAGCAAAATTCCCGGTGCACGCAACATGCTCTACGCCGCCAAAGCAAAAAATCCTTTCAACCGCGCGACCGTTCCGGAAGATGTCGCCCGCGCGATTATCGCCTTGCTGCAGCCCGGGACGGAATTCATCAACGGCAATACTATCGGCGTCGACGGCGGAGAAAGCAAGATCAGTTATGTCGGACAGAAGACCCCTTACCAATACGCAGACCTTACACTACTCAATGAAAGCAGTTGGGATCCGACAGACGTATCCTGACCCCCATCATCCACATATAGTTGTTCATGCCCATGAATCTATTCGAATTTAACGAAGAACAGAATATGTTGCGCGATATGGTGCGCGAATTCGTCAATGCGGAGGTCAAACCTCTCGCCACACAGATCGACGAGAACGAGGAAATCCCGCGTTCCCTGATCGATAAAATCGCCGAGGTCGGGCTGTTCGGGACCGTATTCCCGGAGGAGTACAACGGCGGTGGTTTCGGTGAGGTCGGCTATTGCATCGCTCAGGAGGAAATAGGCCGTGGCTGCCTCTCGACAGCAACCATGATCGGCGCGCATATGTCCATCGGTGCCAACGCAATTTTTATCGGCGGCAGTGAGGAACTCAAGAGAAAATACCTCCCGAAGCTGTGTTCCGGTGAATGGATCGCAGCCTTCGGATTGACCGAAGCCACCGCCGGGTCGGATTCCTTCAACGTGCGTACACGCGCGGAACTCGACGGTGACCATTGGGTCCTCAACGGAGAAAAACTCTGGATCACCAACGGCGCAATCGCCGATGTGATTTCCGTCTTCGCCCGAACCACACGTGGCGTCACCGCGTTCGTGGTCGAAACAGCGTGTGATGGATACAGCGCAGGACCGAAAGAAAAGAAAATGGGCATTCGCGGCAGTATGACCAATGCTGTCACATTCAAGGACGTGCGCGTCCCGAAAGAAAACCTGATCGGCCAGGAAGGCCGTGGCTTCCTGACGGCGATGAAAACTCTCGACGCAGGCCGCCTGGGCCTCGGCGCCTGTTGCATCGGCGCAGCAAAGGAAATGATCGAACTCTCTTCCCGCTATGCGAAAGAACGCAGACAGTTCGACGCCCCCATCGCCAATTTCGAAGCCGTGCAGTTCATGCTTGCCGAAATGTGGATGACTACCTATGCGATGGAAAGCATTGTCTATCGTACTGCGGCCGATTACGACGCGGGAAAGAAGATTTCCACGCAATCCGCCGCCGTCAAATTGTTCTGCAGTGAAGGACTCGATAAAGTGGTCGATTCTGCCGTGCAAATCCATGGCGGGATGGGCTATTCCCGTGAATTGCCGGTCGAACGTATGTACCGTGACAGCCGCATCAACCGGATTTTCGAAGGAACCAGCGAGATTCAGAAACTCGTGATTTCCCATGACGTCCTGAGAAAGAACGGCATCTGGACACTGTAACGACACGGCGCGCAGCACGTGTCCCACATCGAGCGGACGACGCCGGGCCTCCGATCCCGGCGACCTCAGTTCTCCGCTTCTGCACCGCGATTCTCCGCTCCTCTCATGACCGGCCGGTACGGGTTTCCGGATAACCGGCATTCCAGCGTTTCCCTCCATCCGAAATGAGCAGACGCATGAACACCATACCGCACGGAACCGTATTCGCACTTCAGGACAACTATCACACGCCGGACACCCGGCGCAGGTCCTTTCTCCCCGCCACATTCTCCTTCTATATAGGCATGATTTCCGTGGTTTTCCGGGCGGCACACGCTGCCAAACGCGGCCGCTATGACGGTAGCCACTGGGTCAACAGCAGTATCGATATCATCAATGCACTCGAACGCGCCGGCTGTACCCTGCATATCGAGGGCATGCAGCATATTCGGGCACTGAAAGGACCGGCAGTGTTCGTAGCGAACCACATGAGCACGCTCGAAACCTTCGTTCTTCCCTCACTGATCCATCCGGTGAAACCCTGTACTTTCGTCATCAAACCCGGACTGATGGATTATCCGGTGTTCGGCCATATCATGCGTGGTCGCAATCCGGTCGTGGTCAGCAGAAACAACCCACGGCAGGACCTGGTGACTGTCATGGAGGAAGGCGCGCATCGCCTGCAACATGGCACCTCGATCGTTCTCTTCCCGCAAACCACGCGTAGCGATGACTTCGACCCCGCGGCCTTTAATTCTCTCGGCGTCAAACTCGCAAAAAAAGCGGGCGTACCGCTGCTTCCCGTCGCGTTGAAAACCGATGCCTGGATGAATGGCCGCATGATCAAGGATTTCGGTCCTGTCGATGTACGACGTCCCATCCATTTCCGCTTCTTCCCCCCTATCGCTATCGAAGGCAGTGGACGGGATGTTCACCCGGCGGTAACGTCCCTCATCATGGAACAACTCGCCCTCTGGAAAGCGGACTGAACCCGCCGACGAAGCTGTCAACGAAGCCCGTCTCCCCCGCTCCTCCTGCCTCCTGCACTCTGAATTTTTTTTTCTAATTTTCGCCACCGGGTATCCATGGCTCGAAGGATTATACACGGCGGGCTTCTGGGGAAATCCGCAGATCTTCGAAACGCTCAACATGCCCAAATCTCTCTTTGTCATGCTTCTGACTACGGTCGCCCTTCTCGCCTTCTGGGCTGTCTA
>JAGTUW010000156.1 GCA_018224345.1 Bacteroidota bacterium | reverse complement strand
TCCGTAGACTCTCTGTACGTTTGTATCCGGGTATTCACGGATGCGGCGGTGGGCTTTGGCGAGCAGTTCCGCGTGATCGCCGAACATTGTCGCTTCGGTAGGACAGGCGACGCTACAGCCAGAGGCGCGGCAATCTTCATAATTCGTTGTCATCTCAATGATCATATCCCGATCATCCTCGGTGACGTTACGACCGTCGATTTTCAGACGCTTGCCTTTTGCATTGAGGAGATAGCCTTCGTCGTCGGTTTTCAGATCATGGGTAAGCTGGCGTTCGTCGTAGCACATCGTGCATTTACGCACTTTGGGATTGAGGCTGCCCCATTCGTATTTCGGGATATCGAATGGGCAGGCCAGCATGCAGTATCGGCAGCCGATACATTTATCGGCGTCCCAGGTCACCGCACCGTCACGCGTTTTTTCCAATGCGCCGACGAGGCAGACGGACGCGCAGGCGGGATCCTGACAGTGATGGCACAGTTGGCGGGCGTAGACTTCGTCTCCGTCCGCCGTTTCGATTGTGTGAATTGTTGTGAAATTCTGTGCGTCGAGCGTGTTGTTCTCCTCGACCGGGAAGTGATGAATTTCCTGGCAGGCATCGCGGCATGCGCCGCAGCCTACACATTCGGTCAGGTCAACGAGAATTGCATTCGGCATGGATGGGTCTCCTGGTTATTCGTGTACTGGTGATAGACAGCAAGCGTGGATTTGCCGTTGTTTAGCGCAAGAATTCCTGTTCGAACTGTTGGAGATGCTGTTCGTCGAGATTGCCGAGTACGCCGTCCATCGGGACGCCGCCATCGAGCATCGCGTCGCCGACAAGTGCCGGTTGCGCCGCACTGCTGTTGAGAAAATCCCTGAAGCGTTTGACTTCTTCCTTGATCCAGGATACGGCGCCTTCCGCGACACGGAGGACGCTGAGACTGCTCGAAAGCTCTTCCGGATCCATCATCATCAGCCAGCCGTCACGATACGGATTTTCGCTGACCATGCCGGGGTTTTCGATGGCGTCGCGGTTGATCGAGCGTACATATCCGCTGGCGGGTGCAACGAGCGTGACACGCTTGCCCTTGTTGCCGAGCGTGATGACAGGGTCGCCCTGGCGTACAAACTGACCGATGGACGGCAATTGTACGTTATCGACTCCGCCAAGTGCTTTCTGTACGAAATCATCGACGCCGATCTCAAGAGCATCACCGTCCTGCAGACGTGCCCAGGTGTGACCGGGATGGAAAAACACGCTTTTCGGGATGCGCAGCGAATCACGTGCGGATGCGACAGCTTTGGGCGCGACCGCCATGATGGGATACTGTTTGCTGCGTGCCTGAATGATTAAATCGATGCCAAGTAGCAGGACAACGAAAAGAATGACAAATAAGGCTACCATGACTGACTCCGAATTGATTGTGGTGAAATGTTGTGAACTTCTACATCCAACTGCATAAATATACTGCAACAATCTTGCCAAAAATTTCACGATCTGCGGGATGAGGCGGGAATATCGTAAGTCATTGAAAATAAAGAAGATACAGCGCCTGCGCCACTTGCGCATGCGCATTCATGTTTTCATGCACTGTTGAATAAATATACAGCGCCTGCGCTTCCGCGACAGCGAAAATCCTGTAATTGATTGAAAATCAACGAGTTAAGGGGTGTTGTATAATTATGCAGCGAATGTTGCGTATCTCAACAGTTTTGCGCTCATTTTTCTCGGTCGGGGGAAGGGGCCGTTTCCCGATGCGGCAAGACATTTGGGAGAATGGTGGCAAATCTTACAAAAAAATAAGGAAATATTCACCCTTTAGTTATTGTACTGGATACTTGTCTCCCGTATTTTAGCGTATACATTACAGGAAGGACACCTGATGAAGAGTCTAGAAAATTATGCAGGAATGAGGGTTCTGATCGTCGATGACGAAGAGGACATGTGCACACTGCTCAAACGGTTATTCGAGAAAGCAGGGTTGAATGTTTCCATCGCACTCGAAGGTGAGACAGCCCTCGATCTTTACAGACAGAATCCGCCGGACGTCGTTCTTCTCGACGTGTTAATGCCCGGGATGGACGGACGTGAAGTTCTGCTCCGGATGAGGCGTATCAATCATGATATCCCTATCATGTTCATGACCGCGCTCGCCGGCGTTCCCGGTGCGGTCGAGGCGATGAAAGCCGGTGCGTTTGATTATATCGCCAAGCCCTTCGAAACCGATGAAATGCTGCGTTTTATCTCCAGGGCGCTGGACGAACGTCTGATGCGCCGGAAATACAAGCCCCGAAAAATTACGAAGACCGGGGTTCCGCAGCAGGATATTCTTGAAGCGATGGGGACAAGTGATGTCATCATGGAGTTGATGGATACGGTCAAACGCATTGCGGCAACGAAATACGATGTCCTCATCACCGGCGAACCGGGTACGGGCAAGGCACTGGTCGCCAGATGCCTCCATGACGCCAGTAACCGCTTCAACAAGCCCTTCGTCACTGTCGCATGCAATGTTACCCCCGATGAAACGATGGAGATCGAAGTCTTTGGTTATGACCCGGAAGCTTCTCCGACTGAAAAGGGTTCACGGCGCGGCAAATGGGAATTGGCGCATGGCGGGACGCTCTTTTTTGATGAGGTCTCGGAGCTTCCGATGTCTCTCCAGCCTCGCATAGTACATTCCCTGCAGAGCCAGACTGTCAGCCGTCTCGGAAGCGACGAAGAAACGCGGGTCAAGACCCGTGTGATCGCTGCGACAAGTAAGGATTTGCAGGATATGATCGAATTGAAGCAATTCCGGGCGGATCTTTATTACCGCTTGAATGAATACAGTCTGCATGTACCAGCCCTCAGGGAGCGCAAGACCGACATCCCCTATCTTGCCACCAGGTTCATTCAGGCATTCAATAAAGACATGAACAAGTCCATCCACGGCTTTACTCCGAAAGCACTCGATAAAATGCTCGCCTTCAACTGGCCGGGGAATGTTTCCCAATTGCGTTCGGTGGTGCGCAGAGCGGTGCTGTTCGCCGAGGAGTTCATCACTACAGACCATCTCGATCTCGAACTCGATGTCGAGCGCAGGTCGCGTGCCCAGGTCGATATCGCGGGAATCGACGAGAGCGACGTAGAGAAGGGCGTTTCGCTCAAGGCGTACATGCGGAAGCATACCGCGCAGATCGAGCGGCAGATCATGCTCGAAACTCTGAAACGTACAGGCTGGAACAAGGCAAAGGCTGCGCGCATCCTGAAAATCGATTACAAGACCATGCAGACCAAGGTCAAAGAATATAAATTGATGGATCCCCAGATATAGGAGCATATCAGCGGTTCGTTGCGGCGGGCGGACAGCGGCGGCAGTGACCTGTCGATCAGACGTATGAAGAAAGTTCCCGATGTATTTGTTATAGTTTTTTCGCTGATTTTGCTCGCCGCGCTCTCAACATGGATTGTGCCGGGGGGAGCCTATGAACGCATTACCGAACATGTAGGGGGTGTTACCCGCGAAGTGCCGGTAGTCGGCTCCTTTACTTTCGAGGAAGCCCACCCCCAACTCCTCGAAATCTTTACCGCTCCGATGGAGGGCTTTCTCAAACTGGCGGAAATCATTGCCTTCATCCTGCTGGTCGGCGGTGCCTTCTATATATTGAACGAAACCGGTGCCATCGCGGCGGGCAGTCATCAACTCGTACGCATGCTCAAGGGCAGGGAAATTCTCGTCATTCCTATTGTGATGACCTTCTTCTCGCTTTTCGGGGCGGTGTTCGGCATGTGCGAGGAAGCCATCCCCTTTGTCCTCATCTTTGTTCCACTCGCACTCTCTCTCGGCTACGACAGTTTCGTCGGCGTCTCACTGAGCTTCCTCGCGGCAGGTGTCGGCTTCGCGGGCGCCTTCCTCAATCCCTTTACACTGCAGATCGCCCAGGGTCTCGCTGGCGTGCCGCTGGTCTCCGGGTGGGAATACCGTCTCATCGTCTGGATGATCGTCACAGCAACATCCATCGCCTGGGTGATGATATACGCAGCCCGCATACGCAAACATCCCGAACGCAGCGGGATGTTCGATCTCGACCAGATCCGCCGGGAGGAAATTCGAAAGAAACAGAAGGAACTGGGCAGCTTTACTCTACGCCATGCCCTGAGCCTGGGAATTCTTTTCCTCGGTGTACTTGGAATGATACTCGGCGTCTCCCTGTATGGCTGGTATATCACCGAACTCTCCGCGCTGTTCCTGGCCATGGGCGTGTGTTCCGGCGTCGTGGCAGGACAACATCCGAATACCCTTGCGAAAAATTTTATTCTCGGAGTCAAGGATATGGCAGGAGCAGCTCTGGTCGTGGCCTTCTCGGGCGGGATTATCGTGATTCTCGAGAACGGGAATATCATGGATACGCTGCTCTACAGTCTTGCAACGATCACTTCTGCCATGCCGAACATCCTTGCAGCAGACGCGATGTATATCATGCAGTCCGCACTCAACTTCGTGATCCCTTCAGGGTCAACCAAGGCTGCACTGACCATGCCGCTGATGGGGCCGCTCGCAGATCTCTCGGGACTGACCCGCCAGACGGCTGTGCTGGCCTACCAGCTCGGTGATGGCTTCACCAACATGATCATTCCGACCTCCGGAGTCACGATAGGGACGCTCACGATGGCGAAAATACCATACCAACGCTGGTTCAAATGGCATTTCCCCATGCAGATATATTTTTTCATCCTTTCTCTTCTTCTCCTCCTCTGGCCAGTGCTGACGCATTGGGAATAAGTCTCCAACAGTACGAACGTCAATACACAGGCGCGTGATCCACGGAGAAGCACACGCCGAAGAGTCGTGCGCTGCAGTCGATTGATTGCATCAACGTGCGTTGCATAGCCGCCTCCTCGAATGCCGCTGATGCAGGATGGGACAATTGTATCCACGCGAGTGGCATAGCCGGAGAAAAGTGTCAGGGGGTGTTCTTCAACAACAGAATGATGTTCCGGACGTGGCGTGCAGGAAGAAGGCGCAGCAATCGCGTCGTTGCATCACACATGGAGAGCGAAGGAGGAAGCAACTGCATCAGGCGAAAATGTGTCAGCCAGGGGCCGTGTGCTTCCCGGGCCCAGGGGGGGGTGAATTCAAGAATCTCGTTCCAGGTGTGATTGAACCAGTCCGAGCGCTTCGCGACTTCTCCGCTGAGGTCGCTGCCGCCGAGCAGGGCGAGTGTGCCCCCTGTTGCCAGTACTCCGCGGAGATGCGCCAGCCAGTCATGCAGGGCCGGCATGCGGCGTGTATTCGCCACACTGACGCCGAGCGCGAAGACGAAATCGAAGGAATCTTCCGCCCAGGGCAACGCCGTTGCATCCTGGATTTCGAAGCGGATGCCGGGGTAGAACTCCCTCGCCCTGCGTATAGCAGTTTCGCTGATGTCGATGCCGGTGACGTCATAGCCCAACTCGCTGAATATGGCGCTGTAGAACCCCGTCGCACAACCGACATCGAGCACGCGCGCACCGGGCTTGACGCCAGCCCGCCTGCACAGCGCTTTCAATACCTCGCGTGTGATTTCGGGGGGATAGTAATCGAAGCCGTCGCTGTCGTAGAAAGCGTTGTAATAGTCGATGATGCGTTGCTGTGCTTGCTCCATAATCGCAAAATACGCAAATTCCATCAACGGCGACAGCGCACGACCGGCATGCCTGTCTGCCCGCCGTCTCATTTCATCCCTTCTCTCACTACTCCGCATCTCTCCCATGAAACATCTCTCCCCGCTCTTCATGCTCATGCTCACCATGCTCCTTTTGATCATCCCGCAGTACAATCCGGTCCATGCCCAGGAGGATGCGGTTGATGGTGACAGCGGACGCAAGGAACTGAATTCTTCCATAGTATCAGGTCTGAAATTCCGGTCTCTCGGGCCGGGCAAGTTCTCCGGTCGTATCGGGGACCTGGCGGTGAACCCGGAAAATATCCGTGAGTACTATGTCGCTGTCGCCTCCGGTGGCGTGTGGAAAACAACGAATGACGGTATCACCTTCACACCGGTGTTCGACAACGAAGGCGTGTATTCCATCGGCTGTATTACGCTGGACCCGAACAACCCGCATGTCGTCTGGGTCGGCACGGGCGAAAATAATTCGCAGCGCTCAGTCGCCTGGGGCGACGGCGTGTACCGCAGTGCCGACGGCGGCAAGACCTGGAAAAACATGGGACTTACGCGTTCCGAACATATCGGCAGGATACTCATCGATCCAGGCGATTCGCGTATCGTCTATGTTGCGGCGCAGGGTCCACTCTGGGGTCCCGGCGGCGACCGCGGTCTGTACAAGAGCACGGACGCAGGGGCGACCTGGAATGCCGTCCTCACAGTCAGTGAACACACCGGTATTACCGATGTGGTCATGGATCCGCGGGACCCGCTCGTGCTCTATGCGGCATCCTATCAGCGGCGCAGGCATGTCTGGACACTGATCAACGGTGGTCCGGAAAGCAGGTTGTACAAGACGACCGATGGAGGACAGAGTTGGGAAACGCTTGAGAACGGTGTGCCGGGGGGTGATGTCGGGCGTATCGGACTGGCGCTTTCACCGGCCGATCCCGATTATATCTATGCGATCATCGAAGCAGCCGGAGACCGGGGCGGAGTGTTCCGCAGTACCGATCGTGGCGCGAGCTGGGAAAAGCGCAATTCGTACATGGCGTCAAGCCCGCAATACTATAATGAACTGTTCTGCGATCCACTGGACAGGGAAACCGTGTATTCGATGGATGTGTATACACGCGTTACCAACGACGGTTTCAGGACACATCGCCGGCTTGGTCGCCACCGCCGGCATGTCGACGATCACGCCCTGTGGATCGATCCCGCCGACACACGGCATCTGCGCATCGGCGGTGACGGCGGACTCTATGAAAGCTACGACGGCGGGGAACGCTGGCGCTTCAAGGAAAACCTTCCGGTCACACAGCTCTATCGTGTCGAGGTCGATAATTCGGAACCATTTTATACTATCTATGGAGGAACACAGGACAATTTCAGTTTCGGTGGTCCGTCACGGACGATAAGGGACGACGGTGTGTTTAATGACGATTGGTTCATCACCAACGGCGGAGACGGTTTCAAGACACAAATTGATCCGACGAATCCTGATGTTGTGTACGCGCAATCTCAATATGGCGTGTTGTTCCGTTTCGACAAGGCGAGTGGTGAGCGTCTCGGTATTCAGCCGCAACCTGCGCCGGGAGAGGAAGCGTATCGATGGAACTGGGATGCTCCACTGCTGATCAGTCCTCACATGCACACACGACTCTACTTTGCAGCTAATAAATTATTTCGCAGTGATGATCGGGGAGAGAGCTGGACGGTTATTTCTCCCGACCTTACCCGACGTATCGACCGCAACACTCTGCCGGTGATGGGCAGGATATGGCCTCCGGAAGCGGTATCGAAAAACGCCAGCACATCGCTGTACGGGAATATCGTCGCATTGGACGAATCCCCGCTCGTTGAAGGCCTGTTGTACGTCGGGACAGATGACGGACTGATACAGGTCAGTGAGGATGGAGGCGAGAACTGGAAACGCATCGCACATATCACCGGTGTGCCGGAAACAACGTATGTCAGTTCCGTCCGGGCGTCCCTGCATGACGGGAACACAGTATACGTTACGTTCAACAATCATAAAATGGCCGATTTTGCTCCCTACGTTTTCAGAAGTACCGATCGCGGGAGAAGCTGGACCTCCATCGCGTCGGATCTTCCGGCAGAGTCGCCGGTGCATACGCTTGTCGAAGATCATGTCAAACCCTCACTGCTGTTCGCCGGTCATGAATTCGGTGTACACGTCAGCCTTGACGGCGGCGGGAAATGGCTGAAGCTCGGAGGGGGACTCCCGGCCATCGCGGTCAGGGACATCGCCATTCAGCGGCGCGAAGATGATCTTGTTCTCGCTACCTTCGGGCGGGGCTTTTACGTTCTGGACGATTACTCACCCTTGAGGCACATCGACGAATCGGTACTACAGGACGAGGCATTGCTGTTTCCGGTACGCGATGCACTGATATATATCGAGGCGAGGGATGAGAGCATTGGTTATCAGGGAAGCACGTTCTTCGCAGCGCCCAATCCTCCCTTCGGTGCAACCTTCACCTGGTACCTGCGCGATGGGCATACATCGCTGAAGCAGAAGAGGAAACGCGAGGAGAAACAACTGCGCAAGGAAAACAGAACACCGCCATACCCGGATTGGGAAACGCTTCGTGCCGAAGACGAAGAGGAAGCACCAATCCTGCTGTTGACGATACGGGATGCGGAAGGACACGTGATTCGGCAGCTGACCGAAACGCTGCGTTCCGGTCTGCATCGCAGCACATGGGATCTGCGTCACAGCGGCTCATCTCCGGTCGGGAAGGGCAGCAACGTCAACAATCATCGTGGCATGCCGGTGATGCCCGGCACATATACAGTCACTCTGACAAAACTGCATGACGGTGTGGAAACTCCCCTCGCCGGGCCGCTGTCGTTTACTGCGAGTCTGCTCGGACACACGACCCTGCCCGCGTCAAACCCCGCTCTGCTCGCGGCGTTCCATGCCCGTTTGATGGAAGTGCAGCGCGCAGGTATCGGCGCACAGCGTTACCTGGCAGAACTGCGGGAAAGACTGCTTGCGATCGAAAAAACCATGCTGGTGACACCGGGACTTGACACCGCTCTCCGTCAGCGGTGGAATGACCTGAGGAATCAATTGCGGGACATCGATCGCGCGCTCAATGGAGACAAAGCAATCAGTAGTCGTAACGGGGCACAGCCGCCTTCGGTGATGCAGCGGCTCTCCGGTGTGGCCTGGCGGCAGTGGAACTCCACTTCCGGTCCCATCACGCAGCATCGCACCGAAGTCGGGCATGTGGTCACGCAATTACGACCGTTACTCGACATGCTTCGAATGATCGGCGAGCAGGAACTGCCCGCGATTGAAACAGCACTTGACCGGTCCGGCGCACCGTGGACGCCGGGACGGATACCGACGCTGGACTGAATCTGGATTAATCATGCGGATTTCGTACCTTACTGGTTTGTATCCGTTTCACAGACGTGTACACTCCATGCGTCGGTCGTCTCTCTTTCTTACTGTCGTACTACTCATGTCTGCCGGGGGCACTGACCTCTCGGCACAGGATGTGTTGCAAGTCATGCGTTCCGGAAGTCAATGCGGGACGATGCGCATCGATCTGCAACGACTGTCGAACGACTATCTCCAATACGAGATCCGTGAGGAGCGCCGTTTTATCGGTATCGACGACAGGGAGGAGACGTGGCTGCGTACCCTGCGTATTCTCGTCGACAGTTCCTTTCACATAATTTCGCTTTCAGGCAGGCAGATCTCGGGCGGTGAGGAAATTGAGATTCAGGGAAGTTGTGCGCGCGGGACACTGTATCTGACCTGGCGTTTCAGCGATGGCAGAATCGAGAGCAGACGTGAGGACTGCAATGCCCCGCCGGATGTCGCTCTTCCCGAACTTGTACACCAGGACGAGCACGCCTTCCCAACCCGCATTTTTTTTATCGATGACCTGCGATCACGATCCGTCTCTGTCACAAGTGAGCCGACCCTGGATGGAGGCATGCAGATCACCATCGCCGGGGAGAGCGAGTTTCATCTTACCCGTGATGGAGCGCTGCGGGCATGGCGTATGCCTGCCACAACCATCTCCCGGGAAGCCGCCGGTACGCAGGTCGCGGGTATCGAGCCCTGTGATATCGATGCAGGTGTGTACTGGGATGCGGGGCAGGTCGGGTTTTCCGCGGCAGCGGAGAACATTCGAGAGTTGGATGTCCGTCTGACACTCACCCGCGAGGTCGGGGCACGGCTGGTGCCGGAGGACAAACGTCAGCAGATTGCACGTGACGTCGCGTCAGACGCTGCATCGGTCCAGTTGCAAATCGCCAAAACGCGCTATCGACTTGGGACGGCAATGCTGCCGATTCGGGATCCGGATCTTTTTGCATATCTCGAGGAGTCGCCGCTGCTTACTGTCACCGCCGAGGATGTCCGCTACCGCGCCGTTCTGTTACGGAGTATGGACCGGAATATTTCCAATATTGTCGAGGCAGTGTTGGGTTGGATTTCGAATCACTTTGTCATCGATGATTTTATTCCCGTCGTTTCTGCTGACAGGCTTGTGCGTTCTCCGCGCGGGACGACACTGCACGCGGCTATGCTCTTTGTCACGCTGACCAGAGCAGCGGGAGTGCCGTCACGGCTCGTACTCGGCCTGCGTCCCGAACAAGGCCGATGGCGTAGTGCTGTCTGGGCCGAAGTGTGGACAGGCGACTGGCTGAGTGTCGATCCGATTAAGGGTGGCTATCTCGATGATGCCGTGCATGTGAAATTGCTGCATGCGCTGACCGTCGATGATCTGCGCGAGCAGGCAGGACGGCTGCAGGGCGCTGTGAAGCTCGATCTGCTGGCGTTGAAGGAAATTGACACCGGTGAAAGCGGGAAACTGCACACGGGAATTTTTGATGGGACCTATGTCGATCGCGTATTCAGAGTCAGATTCAACGCACCCGAAGGATGGTTGATAGAAAGCAGCGAAAAGCAGGGGATACAGACTGATGTCATCATATCCCGGGAAGCGGGCTCGGATGTCCGCTTTGAAATTCAACTGACGATGAACCCCTATATCCTCGCCACAAGGGAAGTCTACAATGCCAAGGTGCGTGCGCTCGGTGTCGTGCTCACAGACGTGGAGGTCATTGACAAGGGGGAGATTCGCTTCGGCAACCGGAAAGTCCCGTATGTACTTTACAGTTATCAGGATACCCGGCGTGACGCGGATCAGCGTCGCATTACCACGGCGGACTGCATTTTTACGATCGGGCATCGTGGGTATCTTGTGCGTTTCACAGCCCCTTCCGATGTGTTCCGGGATTACGATATGGTGTTGCAGCAATTTCTTCGTGAAGTCGAATTGTACGAAGATTGAGAAAGCTCGAGAGAGCTTCGAAGACAGCTGTCATCGGGGGATAAGGGCGCCCGACTTCATCGATTCCAGATCAGGAGGCCGTATGCGTGTTGCCCGATTCTTTCTGACGGGATTTTTGACGCTCGCCGTATTGCATCTGCTCGTCACATGCAGCGAGGATGACAGCAGTGTCAATCCCGATCCTCATCCCAAGGTCAATGTCGAAGAGATTCATCAGAGTGCGCAGCGTGTGGAAGATGCTTTTCGTGGGGCGGTGATCGAGTCCGTCCTCGAAGTGCTCACCGACGAGGCGCAGGCGCAGTATGGTGATGATCTGGAGGAGATTCGTCCCCCATGCGCTCAGTCCCAATATCGATGCGAAGACCTGGGCGTTGGATCATCCGGACAATCCCTGGACCTGGGAGCAGGGAAAGAAGTGTATGAGCTTCAGACAAGAAGCCTGGCAGCCGCAAGCTCGATTATCATCTCCACTCTCTTTCCCCGAAAAAGCTTTCCCCGGCACTGGCGTCTGCGTGCATACCCGCGCTCCGACAGCGGGGTGCAACCGTATGTCCGGGCAGACAGCTCTACACCTGAGGTCCATGTCTTGTCTCCAATTGGGTAAGATATAATTATGAGGCAACGACCTTGAATTGAAAGCGTCCTGGCAGGATTATTTATGAGTCAACGCGCCCAACGGATGGAGACTGGATTCCGCGTCGTATTTGCCTTATATTTCCGGAGCCCCACGGCGACATAATTCGCGCCTTCGGCGGGGAAGAGGACTGCAGACCGCGTCCGCCCGCCGACCCAGTAACGACAGGTACAGGAGCGTCCCATGTATGAGCAGGAAGAACATCGGCTGATCCGTCAGACAGTACGTGAGTTTGCCGAGCAGGAGATAAAGCCCGTCGCCAGGGAACTCGATGAGCGGCAGGAATTTTCGTATGAACTTACCCGCAAGATGGGTGAACTCGGCCTCTTCGGTATGGTGACACCGGTTGAGTACGGTGGACAGGGGATGGATTATCTTTCCTATATCATCGCGGTGGAGGAACTGGCGCGCGTCGACGGGTCACATGCGGCGACGGTCGCTGCGCACAACTCGCTTGGTATCGGACCGCTGGCCTTATACGGAAGGAAGGAACAGAAAGAGAAATACATTCCCCGGCTCTGTACCGGGGAAGCACTCTGGGCTTTCGGATTGACGGAAGCGGACGCCGGGTCGGACTCACGAGGAAGCAAAACTTCCGCGCAACTGGAGAATGGACACTGGGTGATCAACGGTTCAAAAATTTTTATCACCAATGGCTCGACAGACATAACCCTCGGCGCGACAGTGCAGACCGTGTCCGGAGAGAACAATGGGAAAAAAGAGTTTTCCACTATCATTGTCGATCAGGATACACCCGGATTCACCGTGCGCACGATGAAGGACAAAATGATGTGGCGTGCATCGAATACTTCGGAACTGTATTTCGATAATTGTACGGTGCCGGAAGATCACCTGCTCGGTGAACGTGGCGAGGGTTCCAAAATCATGTTGAAAACACTGGACGACGGACGCCTCTCCATTGCGGCCATGGGCCTTGGACTGGCACAGGGCGCGTATGAGATGGCGGTCACACATGCAAAAACCCGGAAACAGTTTGGAAAACCGATAGCGAAATTCCAGGCCATCGCATTCAAAATTGCCGACATGGCAATGAAGGTGGAACTGGCCCGGAACCTTCTGTACAAGGCATGCTGGTTGAAGCAGGACGGCCAGCCCTTCGAAATTTATTCGGCCATGGCGAAATTGTACTGTTCCGAAATAGCTAAAGAGGTCGCAGATGAAGCTGTACAGATTCACGGCGGCTACGGTCTGATGAAAGAATATGATATCGAACGTTTTTATCGCGATCAGCGTCTTCTGCAGATAGGGGAGGGTACTTCCGAAATTCAGCGTCTTGTCATTTCACGGTATCTGCTGGGGTAACTACGCGATGCTGCAGTTTACCGTACTCGTGGAGAAGGGCATCGACGGCTTCGATGCCTCCATCCCCTCCATTCGTGAATGCGCCACCTGGGCAGCCAGAGAGGAGGAAGCACTCGACGCATTGCTCGACCGGCTGGCCTATTTCCTGCATCGCGAGGAAGGTTTCAAACATCAACTCGACTACATGCGGCGGGAGGACGAAAAGACGTACTATAAATTGATTATTCGTTCCTGATACGCAGACCCTTGTCCCGTCCCTCGCACGTATGCCACTCCCGGTGAAACTCCGACGTGCATGATCAGTATATTCCCTCCGTCAGGATAACCTCGTCAGCGTTCCCGCAAGACGTAGCAGTATCCGTCGTCGCTGCCGAAGACTATCGACCCATCGGGACCGATGCCGGGCGTCGACTCGATGGCATCACCGGCTTCGAAGCGCCAGAGTATGTGACCGGCGGCGGAAACGGCAGTCAAGCGGCCGTCGGGTGTCCCGACATACGTAGTACCGTACACGTCCACGACAGGGCTACCGTCACCACCCGCCTGGGCAATGACGACATCCCATAAGACCTCCCCGGCGCTATTGAGACGAAACAGTTTTCCCTCGCTGGTGATAACGTGCACGAATGCATCACGCGTGACAGCGGGTGCCGTTACTATCGGACTGCGCAAATCCCGTTGCCATGCAAGTCCGCCGTCGGGCCGCAACGCGTACAACATACCCGCCTCGTTGCCGATATGTATGTTGCCCGTCGGTCCTACCGACGGACTTCCCGTAAACGGCGCAGAAGTAGGAAATGTCCAGGAGGAACGTCCATCCGTATGAATAGCATACATAATCTGATCCTGTGATCCGATATAGAGTACACGCTGATCCAGCGAGAGGGCGGGGCTGCCTTCGACCGGACCGTTCGTCAGCGCACGCCATCGCAGGCTGCCGTCGGGCCGGAGGGAATAGACGGAGTGATCCATACTTCCGACATAGATGTTGCCGTCGTCGTCAAGTGTGACATTCGAGCGGACGATGGGGGAGTTAACGGAAAAATTCCAGAGTTTTTCTCCATTCCATGCGAGCCTGTAGATGTTGGCGCTGCTGCCCGCGAAGGAGACACTGCCGTCGTCATGAATGGCGGGAGCATTGTGTATCCATGCATTGCCGGTGGAGTAGGACCATTTGAGCGCACCGTCGGGATATATCGCGCGGAGCAGGAAATCGTCACCTCCTATGTGGATTGTCCCTGATACATCGAACGCCGGGCTGGAGCGGATGGCCGCGGGCGTCGGCAGACGCCAGGCGAGCACGGGAATGGACGGACCCGCGTAGGGGCTGTGTCCGCTGTGCTGTGCATCGCGCATGAACATCCACCAATCCCCACGGCCGACCTGTGTCTCTCCCTCGATGGTAATGACAAAGGGGGCGCTCCAGGCGGAAATGCGTCCGTTGTGACTGATGGCCCGGCATCGCATACCGTAGCGGCCTGAGGAAAAAAAGTAATGTGCGATGGTGAGGTGCAGTCCGCTTTCGATGTCCGGATACAGATCCGCAGGACGGCCATCTCCCCAGTCGACCTCAAGATTCAGCGTCTCTCCGTCAGGAGTGCGGGCTACGACCGAGACTTCGACGCGTTGATCGACGTCTGCGGAATCCGTCCCGCTGATCACGGTCGGGATTTCCGGAGGCGCATTGGGTTCGTTCGCGTCGCAGGCGAGAAAACCCGTCAGTGCAATAACTATACAAGCCAGACGGAACAGGTTCATTGCAGCAATCTACACGAACAGTGCCATGAAAAAAAGGTGAATCAGAAAGAAAGGGACGCGGAACGGTGGCCACGCGACGACGGCCACGCGACGACGGCCACGCGACGACGGCCACGCGACGGTGGCCGCGCGTAGCCCCGGTGGCCTTACAACAGGACGGTACTGTCGGTTGCACCCG
>JAGTUW010000155.1 GCA_018224345.1 Bacteroidota bacterium | reverse complement strand
GGCATAAAATGCGAGTGTTCCGCTGGTCTGCACTTCATCGGCCGCAGCGGTGAACACTGCACTCCCGGGAAAACCATCGCCACGGTCCCAGGCATACTGCTCCACTGCAAGGTCAATGAGGACATGTCCGCCGGCCAGCCCGCGAAACGCCTCGATTTCACGCCGGAACAGAGCATCGATTTCTCCCTGTTGCCGGGGCAACTGCCCGAGCTGTATCAGCAACTCCAGAGACAATTCGAACATCGTGTCCCAGTCTCCTTCGTACAGCCGTTCGCGCCCGGTCTCCTTCATCAGTCGTAATCGCGCACGCAATTCGGAGAACATCCAGGCATAATGCGCGGGACGCTCCCCGGCGGGAATCCCCTCGATCACAGCCAGAGCATATTTGCGGAAATCATCAGGATAACCGACCATCTCGATTTTCTTCCGTATCGCCCACGCCACATCTTCCTTGCTGTCAATACTTTGATAGTATTTTCGCAGATGCTCATAGCCGTTCAATGCGAAATCACCTGTAATATGCTCATCATCGAGCGCCATGATATGACGGAAACGCTGTTCGGACCGCCCGGTATCGAGGTTCACAAGCAACCACGGCAATACTGCCAGCAGCGTCCCCCAAGTCAACAGATAGAGAAGATAGTCACGCCGCCGGCGTTCCTCGGAGCGCAGACGCATCAATATATAGAGAGCCAGAACGACACCGAAATACGCGTTGATGTCCCAATCCCTCGCCATGCCGAAACTTGTGGATCCGAAGAACAGAAGGAAAAACGTGAACAGTACGTGCGTGAATCCCACAAGCGATGCCTGATCCCATGAAGCATTCCGGAGCAGGAGCCAGACGAGCAGCGACTGCGCACCGACGAACAACAGCATATTCGGAACATCGATGAGATGCGCAGCGGAGAGCAGTGTGTAGCGCTGTACCGCCCCCTCTTCACCGAATGGCTGCAGGGAGAGAATCACGCGGCTGCCCTCGAAGGCCACGCCGCTCAGGAAATAATACAGACCACCGAGCACGAGTGAGGCAGCAGCCACGATGAGAATGTTCCGACGAGACAGAAGCATCTCCGTCTTCGGATTCCTCGCCAGTATCGCAAAGAGAATTCCGGGCAGCAGTGCGACGGCCAGCAGATGAAAGGCCAGCGTGACTGCGAATACCGGAAGGAGCCAATACACGGACATCCGCCCCCTGGCCACCTCCATGCTCAACCACACGGTCGCCGCAATGCCGACAAAGGAAAACGTATAATATTCAACGTAACCGAAAAAAAACAGTGTGGCGGGCGTGAAAAGGAGCACGGAAACGAAAGCGAGACGCCCCAGACCATGCTCACTGTACCGACCGGCGAAGTGATGTATCATCAGTACGTACACGAAACCGGCAATGGCGCCTCCGAGCCAGAAAACAGTGTGAGCATTCTCCGCCATTGCACCCCCCATATCCCAGATCAGCTCCGATCCCTGCGCGAGAAGCCAACCCGTAAAGGGAGCGGAGCCGAGAGAATACAGGACACTCCCGGAGACCTCGAGCCCACGTACAAGGCGGTAATGCTCGGAGAGATACACAGCGCCGTCCCCGAGAAAGTAGGTGTCCATGCGGAACACCCAGAACAGCACTGATGAAAGCACCGCCGCGATGATGGCAAGCGTCCGTACCGGAAGCAGTTCCCACAGGCGGGCGATGCGCAGGGTTACCCCGTACAACGCCGGAGTCGCGGCAAGAACACCAAGGATCGCAAGCGCAACTTGCATCCACAATGGAAGCCAGGCGGCGGTGTTGAGTCCCCAGACCCTCGCCTCGGGAAATTGCGCGGCAATCAGACGCAACACAGCAAGCAAGGCGAACGCCGCACCGCCGAAACGGATCAATGCACTCGAAGCGGGCGGCGCAGAGCCTGCCCCCACATCGCTACCGGAAGCCTTCACATTCCGTGACAGACCCTTCGCATCCGCAGGAGCGGCGCCAGCACCGGCTTTACCGGAAGGGGTTTTCCTTGTGCTCTGCGCTGATGATTTCTTTCGTGATGTTGCCATACCAGTAAGACTTATTTATCCAGGACGAGGAATCGACCGGGCATCGAATCGATTGTAAATAAATACATACCGGATGCGACCGGAGGGACACGGTAGCGAAGGACCTCATCCGTATTGCCCAGAGGAGACAATTTCGCAACGCGCCGCCCGAACAGATCGGAAAGAATCAATTCGGAAGCATGGAGTTGGCCCTGTTCCTTTATCCCCCGCACCGAAATCGTCGTAGGAACACCCGCACGCAGAGGATGCGGCCAGAGCTCGAAGCTTGCAGACTGGGGCAACCGCGCAATCGATGTGGATGCGGTGAATTCTCTCTCGATCAAATCCCATAGTCCCGGAAGGTCTGCATCATATCCGAGTGCCCACATGCCGATTCCCGCGAGATCGAGATATTTCGCGAGACGGTATTTGTATGCCAGGCTCTCCTCGTCGTCATACCAGAGCTGGCGCCAACCACTGGTCTCATAGGAAATCCATGGGTTCAGAAAGGTCTCGCTCCACTGTCGTGTCCGCTGCGGCAGCATGGCCGACACCGCTGCATAGGTCCGCGCGGTCGCCCGTCCGAGCGTCGCTGCACCTGCAGCACTCCCAGTGACAGGCCAGTCGTAGCCGTAATACGGCACACCCAGCAGCAGCTTTGACGGTGGGACTCCTTCATCGAGATACCAGCGCAGCGTGCGTTCAACATTGTAGGTCGTACCACGAATGGGTGCGACGGGTCCTGCGATACTGCTCCCCGCCCAACTGTAATCATAGCACATGACAAAGAACAGATCGACGGATGCCGAAAGCGCAGCGACGTCCCATGCACCATTCCAGTCGACTGCCGGAGCTGCGACGGAAATCACCGGATCTTTGATTATGGTAGAAAGCGCTGAACGCAACGCAGCGAAAAAGCTGACGAGATTCTCGCGTTGGTCTCCGGGCACGGCTTCGAAATCAATATTGACTCCCTGGGCGCCACGTTCCTGTAGCAGTGCAAGCAGGCGGGTGATGAGAACATCCTGAGCGTCGGGAGAGGAGAGCAATGTTCTGTTGTTTGCCGTCCCGAAATTCGTCACCGTCAGCAATACGTTGACACCTGCCGCTTTGGCCTGATCGATCACAGTCGTAGTCCGCCAGTTCCGGAATGTTATCGCCTCTCCTGTAGAGGGCTCGACTTCATAGGAGAACCAGGCGAGATGTGTCAGCAAGTCCCAGCGATAATGCTCCGCCGCCTCGTCGGAGATCCAGTAGGGATGATAGCCGTGTACGATATGGGTTAATGCATCATTCAGGCGAGACGCTGGACTCCGTGGCATGGCCGTATATTGTTTATCATCGTGGAGAGATTGTTCCGCGTCTGCCATCGCGGCTACCGTATCTGCTGCGGGGAGATGCAGCGGAGGTCTGGCCGCCTGCCGGGCATGGGGTCCGTCCCCGATGGAGTGCTGTTGTGCCATGCCGTATGGAATACTCCCCTGAACCACGGCGAGCAGAAGCACGAAAAGGATGAGAAATCGCATACGATGTATCAGGTCGTTTTCTCGCTGTCGGGGGCAAGTGCGCTTAACTGATCAGGGGCGAAGGACCCGCGTTCGGTGATAAACGCTGTGACGTACTCCACCGGCACCCATTCGAAATAGTGATTCCAGACTCCGAAACTGTCCTCATCCTCGATTGAAAGGACTTCCTCCGCCGGACGGTCTTCCACCGTGATCTGCTCCTGCAACTGCGGAGAGAACTTCAGGGAATCGCAACAGACGTACAGGGGTAAATTCATCGCTCTGCAGCATAGCGCCAGCGGATATGTCCCGGTTTTGTTAAGCAGGAAACCATCGGCAGTGATGGTATCGGCACCGACCACAGCGATATCCGCTTGCTGCAGCGCTTCGCCCATTGCGGCGTCGATCATCAGGGTCGCGGCGATGCGATGATCGTCGAGGTCGCGGATACTTCTGTGTCCTTCGAGCATCGGCCGCCCCTCGAGAATGTACACATGACGCAGCAAAGCCTGTTCGCGCAAGTGGTACAATGTAGAGAGCACTGTGGAACTCCGGGAAAGCGTGACGACGGACACCGCCTCCGTCAGGGTTTCGGCAAAAACCTCCGAGATCCGTGTCCCCGATTCGTTGAGAATATTCTCGAGTGACGAGAGATAGGCAATCGCATCGGCGGTTTCCTCATCCTTCTGCAACCGGTCGACAAATTCGGATTTGAGTATATGAAGTACTGCGTGCAGAGAGGGCATACTCGGTTGCGCCTGCTCAAGCAGGGCGAAGCCTTCGCGCAATTCATCGAAACGATAACCAATTGCGCAGTTCTCACAGAGTGCGAGAAGTTTTCTGATCAGCTCCGTTGCTCCGGAAGTATGATCCGACGCCAATTTTTCAAATTCTTTGAGCACGGCAATCCGCTACTGTTAAGCCCAAAAGATAGGTGGACTTCAGGCAAAAGGCAACAGCGACAGAAAAAATCGTACGGCGTCTCGCAACATGCGAAACGCCGTACATTTGCAGAACAATTTCTCGATAAACGGTAGCGGTGAGACCCTGGCTGCTTCGCTGTGCTCCGGAGGGGGTTCACAGGGAAGCCGGCCTTCGGCGGGCCACGATTATCACTCGAGTCTGGTCTCCTGTTCTTTCTTGAGCGTCATGCGTTCCAATTCTTCTTCGAAGAAAAATTTCTCCTGTCCGAACGCGGGACGAAGATGCGTCATCCAGCTGGCTTCCTTGTCGTACCTGGCGAAGAACGGACGACCGACCCAGTCGGGATTGCGTCCCTGCAGGAAGCGCAGGACAAAGACTTTCTCTCCTGCGACCTCGGTCACACCGGTGATTTCGACTTTGCCCGGATTGGCTGACATGGAGGGACCACGCACAGTACGAGCCAGACCGTTGACGTGACGGTAGGCTTCCCGGAACAACTTGTAGGCGCGTGCCAGCGGAATCTTGAAATATTCTTCCGCACCGGTATCACGCTCGACGAACATATAGTACGGGATGATGCCGAGGCGTACCTGTTCACGCCACATCAGTTCCCATACACCGGCATTGTCATTGATATGCGAGAGCAAGGGCGACTGACTGCGAATAACCGCGCCGGTATCGCGAATGCGTCGTACGGCCTCTCGGGCGATGGCCGTCTCCATTTCACGATGGTGATTGTAATGCGCCATGACCGCGACGGAACGCCCGCTCTCGATAATGCGATCGAAAAGCCGGAGCAGATCGTCTGCATCAGCATCAGTCACAAAACGTTGCGGCCAGTAAGCCACGGATTTGGTCCCGAAACGGATGGTCTGCAAATGCTCGAGAGCCGGATCCAGCAGCGGATTGACGTATTGTTCGAGTTTATGTGTCTTCATGACCATCGGATCACCACCGGTCAGGAGTACGTTGGTGACTTCCGGATGGCGACGGACATACTCCGCGAGCTGTGTGGCCTCTTTCGCGGCGAAACGAAGATCACTCATCCCCACGAATTGTGCCCAGCGGAAGCAGAACGTGCAATACGCATGACAGGTCTGACCCGCGGTCGGGAAAAACAGAACCGTCTCACGATACTTGTGCTGCAGACCCGGAAGCGGTTCCTGGTCAAGCCTCGGAACATTCAATGTAGTCTGGCCGGCGGGATGCGGATTGAGTTCGAGACGAATACGATTCGCCTCCTCCTTCAACTCGGCGCGTGGCGCTGCACGACGATGCAACGTGGCCATGCGTTCGAAATGTTCTTCCGAAAGCATTCCCTTCTGCGGAAATGTGAGTTGGAATATCGGATCGTCGGGGATATCTGACCAGTCGATGAGCTGGTCGACGACATAGGAATTGACTTTGAATGGGAGAACGCTTGACACGACTTGCATGTCGAAACGAAGGTCGGCAGGGAGTTGATGTATCTGTGAGATTGCGTCGAGATTCCGTTCGGTAAAATAATTGAACGCTTCCACGTCACGCTGTCGGGCATCGTATACGTGGGGTCTCGCCCTGCCGGGTGGTAAAATGGGCCGCATATCCATGAGGTCCTCCTTTCTGGAAAAAAAAGACAACTATCCTTCAAAGAACTGGCTTCTCAAGCTCATTTCGCTCTTCCCTGTGCGTTCCCCCGGGCCTATGTGAACGTGAAGCCTGGTCTTTTTAAATACGAAAAAAATCAGCGTGATGCAAGAAATGTAAAAGTTAAAAGTGAAGAGTTAAAAGTGAAGAGTGAAGAGTGAAGAGTGAAG
>JAGTUW010000154.1 GCA_018224345.1 Bacteroidota bacterium | reverse complement strand
CGCGTTGCCACAATACCACCCCATCATGTCGAGGTTCGGGTCGCGCGGTGTGCAGCGGGACTGCGTCATCAGACCATTGCTGAAGTCCTCATTGTTTCCTGCCCTGCACGCATATTCCCACTCCTCCTCTGTCGGCAGACGGTATCCGTCGGCGGACCTGATCCACTCTATGGAAGATCCGTCGATTACATACGCGGCACTCAGGCCCTCATCGCGGGATCGTGCATTGCAATACATCACTGCATCGAGCAGAGTTACCTGGTCGACCGGATGATCCAGGGCAAATTCACTCGAGGGGTTCGTTCCCATAAGAAACATCCATTCCTCCTGCGTCACTTCAGTCATGGAAAGGAAAAAGGGTTGTGCCACGTTCACATGATGTGCCGGCCGTTCCGACATATCGCCACTGCCTGTGTTATCTCCCATATAAAAAGTACCATTCGGGATGAGCACCATGCCGTCGGGTGGCAACACCAGCGAGCGCGCCGTCACACGCGCAAGACACTGGTCGCTGGGAGTATTCGGAATGATCCAGTCGTGGGAATGCCCACGCGCATTTCCGGAGATCGTCATCCAGGTTGTCCCGGCATCGGTACTGTAATCGAGTGCGACAACTTCATTCGGCTGCACCCCCTCCCAGGTAACGACCGTGTCACTCCCCACCACGAAGCGTTCGCCACCGTTCGGATGCAGCAGGCGTATCACACGCCTGTCCTCTCCGTGTCCGGGCCGTCCCCCGACCACATACAACCATGCCCCGTCACAGGCATCCCCTTCCAGCTTCACCCGGCAGGCAAGATAGACAGCGTCCGATGGGGTGTATGCGAGTGTAAGGACACGGGAATCCCCCGGGGCGAGTGTGAACGGAGGTGCACTTCCGCCGAAATGCTGCACGGAAAATTCCGGAAATTCGAAGGAAACTGCACTCACCCGGACGGGCTGATTCCGTGCCGCTATCGTGACGGTGGCGGTACCGGTTTCCCCCACTTCGACAGCACCGATGGTTACTACTTGCGAGGGCGTAACGTCAAGGGCGCTGAAGGAGCTCTCCGGCAAGGTGTAACTGCTGTAGGTTCCTGTATTCATCGATGGCATTCCGAGATACACATTCCGCAGCAGGTCACATCCGTCACTTTCCCATGTGATAGTGCAGGGTGTCGCATGTATTGCCGTGCGGAGGATGAGAGAATAAATATCCCTGATCTCCTGATCGGTGTTGACATTCTCAAAATACATGCCCCCGGTGCGTTGGGCAATTTCCACGAGTATATCCGGCATAGTCTGATCCAGGGTAACACAGAACACCCTCACGTCGGTCCCCACCGCCGCGTCAATAATGGCCTCCTTGTCTCCGCCTGCGAACCCATCGGTCAGAAGCACGACGACCCTTCTGTGTTTCCCTGCGGATGCGATGGGTATTGCACCGGTCAGCTCATCGATGAACGCCGCATCGAAACTCGTTCCGCCTTGTGCCCTGAGTCCGTCCACCGCACTGCGCAACAGCGCCTTGTCATTGGTGAAATCCTGTATCAGTTGACTGGTATGATTGAAGGAAGAAATTGCGCACTCGGAAGTCCCCGAAGGAAACGCGTCAATCCATGCATGTGCCGCGGTTTTGGCCAGATCGATACCATGACGGGACATTGAGCCGGAAACATCCATGGTCAACACAGAGGATATTGGCTGCGGATTCTGTTGCACGGGACAGGAAACGCTCAGTATTGTGCGTTCCACTCCGTTTTCAGTCAGATGGAGATCCTCTGCCTGTATATCGCTGCGCATGTTATCATCTTCATCAAGAATCAGAATATCGGCACGCAGCAACGGATAATCGCGGCTGTCGATGCCCATCAGCAGAATCGACTGTGCCGCCAGCGGCCAGGAAAGGAAGACAAGCACAGCGCAAGTCATGATGCCTTGCAAACCAGGTCGAAGTTTACTCATGCTGCACACACCGTTATATTGTGGTACCGTTGCCATAATAATGCAATCCTGTACAAATTTCCACTGCGATCTCCTGTCAGATCAGAGATTCCGCACGACACGAAAGCCGTTGGCGCGGGTACGGACACCCCACTGTGCATTGTAGCGAGCCGCGGAACGGCATTCCGAGGCAAAACCTCCGTACCAACCGCCACGTGCAACCGGCCGGTGAATAAGATTGGTCATGTCCATGGGATTCGGATGCCGAGGATCCATCTTCGCCTCCGGTGTATGGGAGCCAGCAGCATTCCCCCAGCAGAGTTCGCGCACGTTTCCGTGCATATCGTGCAAGCCGAATGCATTCGGCTGTTTGCGTGCGACGGGCATTACATCCTGCGCATTGCCGCAATACCAGCCAACGGGACCAAGGTTCGCATCCTCCGGATCACACATCGGTTCCTGCATGCTGCCGGAATGGAAATGTTCATTACTCCCGGCCCTGCAGGCATATTCCCATTCCGCCTCCGTCGGAATACGGTAACCGTCAGCTTCGAAATCACAGTGCACACTGCTGCCCGGAAAAGTGTAACAGGGCTGGAGCCCCTCGGCGAGAGAACGTCGATTACAGTATTCGAGCACTTCGCGCATCTCCACACGGTGCACGGGCGAGTCGTCCGGCCCACCGGCGACACCATCCGGACTCATCCCCATATCCAGCCACTGGCGGCGGGTGATTTCCGTCATTGTCATAAGAAAGGAACGTGTCAGCGTCACCCGTGATGTGGGACGTTCATCCTGCGTGCCCACACCCGAATTATCACCCATGACGAAGCTCCCCGCAGGGATGAGCACCATGTCGTCCGGCACAGCGGTCGGTTCTTCCGCTGTCACACGGACCAGACAATAATCGCTCGGTGTATTCGGCACGCGCCAGGAGTAGGAGAGTCCCGTTACTTGCCCGGTGATGAGGCGCCAGGTCGCGCCATGGTCCGTACTGTACTCGAGACGAACCGGGTCCGTTGGTGCAACCCCCTTCCACGTAATCACAGTGTCGCTCCCCGCGACGAACATCTCTCCCCCGTTCGGATGCAATACCGTAATCACACGGCGATCACCACCACTGCCGGGAGTTCCCGCAGTGGCGAACAGCTCGGCTTCACAGGCGTTGGAGAGAAAGCGCACGCGACTGATGATATAAGCGGAATCCACTGCCGTATAACTCAGTGTGAGAGTTCTTTCCTGACCTGATTCCAGGTCAAACGGGGGGGCGGTACCGCCATAATCTGAAATCACGAATGCCGGAGGTTCAACTGATATTTCTTCAATATGCACCGTCGCCCCTTCCGCTCTGATCGTCACCTGTTTTTCTGCGGTCGTTCCCGGAGGCTGCAGTCCGAAATCCACCACACTTCCCGGCAGCGCGACCAGATGCGGAAGTTCGTTGCGCTCCATCTGCCAGGATGAGGAGGCGGACAAGCCATACGCCGGGACCTGCACATCGACGAAACGATAATACGCACAACCAGCGCTCTCCCAGGTGACAATGCATGGAGGCAAATCCTGCGCAATGTCAAGAATGGCACGGTAAATACGCCGGGCATCTTCGGTGCTGCTGACATTTTCGAAGTAGCGTCCTCCGGTACGTATCGCTATTTCTCTGAGAATGTCCGGCATTTCATTGTCGAGCGTGATGCAATAAATGCGCGCACCGGCGGTGTTGGCCATGCGGATGATTTCTTCCTGATTTCCCGTGGCGTGTCCGTCGGTAAGCAGCACGATGACAGGTTGCTGCGCTGCACGCTTCACCACATGCAACGCACCGGCGAAGGGAGTGATGAACGCCGCATCGAAACTTGTTCCACCGCCGGCGTACAGACCATCGACCGCAGTTTGCAGCAGTGCCTTGTCATTTGTAAAATCCTGCCGCAGCGCATTGCCGTGATTGAAGGAAACGATCGCACATTCCGAGAGACCGGATGGCAACGCATTTATCCATGCACCGGCAGCTGCCTGCGCGAGTTTCAGTCCCGGACCATGCATCGATCCGGAAACATCGAGCGCAAGCACTGCGGAAATCGGTCGGGGGGCACGCGGTTCCGGGCAGCTGACATCAATCACGCGACGTGGCTCGCCATTTTCGCTTATCAGAAATTCTCCGGCAGTGAGCGTCAGTATTT
>JAGTUW010000153.1 GCA_018224345.1 Bacteroidota bacterium | reverse complement strand
GATACATTCACATGGACGGCAATTATGTTCAATACAATACTTTCAATGTTGCGGGGTGGAGGAAACATCCCGAATATCAGTGGCAAGGAATTCGAGGCATTGATGAGGGAGCATTCCGACGCGCTCGTGCTCGATGTACGCACCGCAGGTGAATATCATGCCGGGCATATTCCCGGTTCCATCAATCACGACATCACGCAGCGTGATTTCGCCGAGCGGGTGGAGCAATACGAGAAATCGCGGCCGGTGCTGCTGTATTGCCGCAGCGGCAGCCGCAGTCATCATGCGGCGAATCTGATGTTGCGTAACGGCTTTGCACAGGTGTACAACCTGGCTTCCGGACTGCACGACTGGGAACAACCTCTCGAGCGCTGACCGGCGGTTGGGAGTGCAACACGCGGCTGCGACCTGACACAGTCCCTGCTCATTGGCCGGCATCGTGAAAGTTCGTATCATTGCGTGATACATCATGCAGTGGACCATCCCGATGACACACCGTTTCCCTGTTTCCGCCTTTTTCCGTCTCCCTGCCGGTGCCGCAGTCCCGACTGTGCTGCTGCTGTGTGCGCTTTCCGCAGCGCCCCTATGGGCATCCTCCGCTTCCATGATCCCCACGGAAGCGTTGGTTGAAGGCGGACGGTATGCAGCGGAGGAAGCCGACGACGACAGTCTGGCGATAAAGGTCGGACAGATGCTCATGGCCGGTTTCCGCGGCACGCAAATTACCGATGAAAGTCCCATCGCAAAGGAGTTGCAGACTCTGCATCTCGGCGGTGTGATCCTCTTCGATTTCGATGTCGAGCGCAAGCAGTACGGACGGAATATCGTTTCCCCGCGGCAGGTCCAGGAACTGACCTCGGCGCTGCAGGATCAGGCGACGCTGCCATTGTTCATCGCCATCGATCAGGAGGGAGGAACGGTGCGGCGTTTCAAGGAACGAAACGGTTTTCCTCCGACGGTTTCGCATAAGAAGCTGGGGTCCATCGACAATGTGGATACGACGAGGTACCATGCAGAAGTGATGGCCCGTTCCATTGCCGTCGTGGGCGTCAATACGAATTTCGCTCCTGTCCTGGATCTCGACAGCAATCCCGACAATCCGGTTATCGGTAAACTCGGCAGGAGCTTCTCCGCCGATCCGTCGGTCGTCACCCGTCACGGCGAAATCATGCTGGACGCACATCACGCAGTCGGATTGTTCTGTGCCGTCAAACATTTCCCCGGACATGGGAGTTCGCATCACGATTCCCACGAGGGCTTCGTCGATGTGTCGGATACCTGGACGTCCACCGAACTCGAACCATTCGCAGCGCTGATCGCGAAAGGGAAATGCGACATGGTGATGACTGCACATATTTTCAACCGACATCTCGATCCGCAATATCCCGCCACACTCTCGGCAGCGACGATCGATGGCTTGCTCCGGCGGGACCTGGGCTTCGACGGCGTGGTCGTCACCGACGATATGATGATGAAGGCCATTACAGATCATTACGGACTCGAAACGGCAATTGAAAAAGCCGTTCTTGCAGGAGCCGACATTCTGCTTTTCGCCAACAATTCCTTTACCTATGATGAGGAAATATCGCGCAGGGCATATGACACGCTGCTGTCCCTGGTCCGTAACGGTCGCATCTCCCCGGAGCGCATCAACCGCTCCTGGATGCGCATCCGGGCATTGAAAGAACGTCTCGCGCGTATGTCCGATTGATCGCTCTTCGGAATAAAAGGTGAGAAATCACAGATGGCGAGAAGAGAGTTAAGAGTTGAAAGTGAAAAGTTAAAAGTGGGAAATGAGGGAAAGAATGGCACCACAGAGATCACGGAGTTCACAGAGGTTTCTTTGTGGTTTCTCTCACACGGAGGCATTGGCAGCGACAGCATGGGTGTGTTGCTTTTGAATGCTGATGGCGCTATATTTCGTTTTCGTAATGAAAATGGAGATTTGATACTATGTTTACGTTTCTGATGATCCTGATCGTGTTGGTCGGCATTGTGATGACAATCGCAATTCTGATGCAGAATCCCAAAGGTGGCGGGTTGTCCAGTGCCTTCGGTGGTTCAGGTGGCGGTATGGGATCAATGCTCGGCGTACGGCATGCCTCGGACATCCTCACAAAAACCACGTGGGGACTCGCGATTGTCTTCACCATATTGATTTTTGGTGTCAACATGTTTTTCCTTCCCACGGAAGGCACACGTGACAGTATCATTCAGCGTGGAGCGGCCGATCAGCCCATGACACCGATGCAGCAGCAACAGCAGATGCAGCAACAGCAGCAGGCGCCACAGCAGGGACAGCCGCAGGCACCGCAGCAGGGACAGCCGCAGGCGCCGCCTCCCGAGGGCCAGCCCATGCCTGTACCGATGGACTGAGCAGTCATCATACGGATATGAAAAACGGGACCGATTGGTCCCGTTTTTGTTTTCCGGTCTTCTGTCGGCCGAAATAACAGCAACGCTGCACCGCAGTCAACGCCGATACGATGACGGATGTGAGTGGCATGTTATCATGTTCATTCCCTGTGTCCGGCGATTGCCTCTGCCGTCTGTTCGTCCGCATGATAACTCGAACGCACCAGCGGACCGGATTCGACATGTGCGAACCCGAGCGCATATCCTTCCCGTTTCCACGTGGCGAACTCCTCAGGGTCGACATAGCGTTCGACAGGCAGATGCTGCTTCGTGGGCTGCAGATATTGTCCGAGAGTCAGTATATCGACATCGATGGCCCGCAGATCGCGCATGACGTCACGGATTTCACCGGCTTGCTCACCGAGTCCGAGCATCATACCTGTTTTC
>JAGTUW010000152.1 GCA_018224345.1 Bacteroidota bacterium | reverse complement strand
CTCGGTCTCAACGGTTCCGGCAAATCGACACTGTTACGAATTATCGCAGGCGAGGATGAGGATATTCTCGGCGAAGTCACGGCGAACAAGGATATCAGTTTCGGCCTGATGCCGCAGGAGCCACAGCTCGATCCGGAAAAAACCGTGCGCGAAATCGTCGAGGAAGGCGTGCAGGAGACAGTGAACCTGCTTCGCGAATACGAGGCCATCAGTGCCGCTTTTGCAGACCCGGATGCAGATTACGATGCACTGCTGGAGAAACAGGGGAAACTTCAGGAGCGTATCGAACAGCTCGACGCCTGGGATCTGGACAGCCGGCTGGAAATGGCTATGGATGCCCTCCGCTGTCCCTCGCCGGAGACACCGGTTCGCATCCTCTCCGGTGGAGAGCTGCGACGTGTGGCGCTCTGTCGCCTTCTGCTTCAAAAACCGGATGTGCTGCTGCTCGATGAGCCGACGAACCATCTCGATGCGGAATCCGTGGCCTGGCTGGAGCAGCATCTCGCGCGCTACGAGGGTACGGTCATTGCCGTGACGCATGATCGCTACTTTCTCGACAATGTTGCCGGATGGATTCTCGAACTCGACCGCGGTGAAGGTATTCCTTTCAAAGGCAACTATACCGCCTGGCTTGAACAGAAACAGGCCCGCCTCGCAGTCGAGGAAAAACAGGAGAGCAAGCGGCAACGCGCCCTGGCCGAGGAACTCGCATGGGTGCGGATGAATCCCAGGGGACAACACGGCAAGAGCAAAGCCCGTATCGCTGCCTATGAGAAAATGCTGGATGAAGAACATGAACGTGCACGCGAGGAAATTGAAATTTTCATTCCTACCGGACCGCGTCTCGGCGATGTCGTCGTCGAGGTGGAAGGCCTCGCCAAAGGTTATGACGACAAACTGCTGTTCGAGGATCTGACCTTCTCTCTCCCGCCGGGCGGCATCGTGGGAGTGATCGGTCCGAACGGCGCCGGAAAAACCACGCTCTTCCGCCTCATCACCGGCGATGAACAACCCGATGCCGGGGATATCAGGATCGGACAGACCGTGCAATTGGGATATGTGGATCAGAAACGTCCTCTGGACCCGGAACGGACGATCTGGGAGGAGATATCCGGTGGTGAAGAAACAATGAAACTGGGCGAACGCGAAGTGAATTCCCGCACCTATGTTGCGCGCTTCAACTTCAGCGGGTCCGACCAGCAGAAACACGTCGGCATGCTCTCGGGTGGAGAACGCAATCGCGTGCATCTCGCCAAAACCCTGCGCGAGGGCGCCAATCTGTTGCTTCTTGACGAACCCACGAACGATCTCGACGTCAACACGTTGCGCGCACTGGAAATCGCTCTGCAGAATTTCGCGGGTTGTGCCGTCGTCATTTCCCACGATCGCTGGTTCCTGGATCGTATCGCGACGCATATTCTGGCCTTCGAGGGAGACAGCCGCGTCGTATGGTTCGACGGGAATTACAGGTTGTACGAAGACAACCGAAAGGAGCGGCTCGGCATCGAGGCCGACCGACCCCACCGTATCAAGTACAAACCTCTGACACGGGCGTGAACACGAAGCCTCAGACACTCGCCCTCCTGTCTATCGCACTGTTGCTGATAGTCTGCCTGGCAGTTCCCACACAGGCGCAGCAGCCGCGCACGCTGAGTGTCGGGGATACAGCGAAAGGGATTTTCATCGGCGCCTGGCTGGACAACGCGCCCGCAAGCGGAGAGGCCTTCAACGGCCGCCCTGTCGTGCTCGAATTCTGGTCCACCTGGTGCAAACCCTGTATCGCCGCGTTTCCGCATCTGAACGCTCTCGCTGACACATTCTCGCATGCCGTGCAGTTCATCTCTATTTCCCAGGAAACCCGCCGCACAGTGGAGCCCTTTCTCGAGAAGCATGAGATGCGTACCGCCGTTGCCGTCGATACCGAACAGGGAACGACGCACAAGGTCTTCGGTGTGTGGGTGCTGCCACGAACCTTCCTGCTCAGTCCGGAAGGTGTTGTGCTCTGGACCGGGCACCCCACGAAACTGACCGGAGAAATGCTGCGGAAGCTTGCGGCAGAGTGAAACCACCCCGCCTCCGCTTCGCTTCGACGGGGCAAGCGACGGGCCAGAAGGGCGAAACGTGAGAAACCACAGAGAACAAGAAGGGCAAGAAGGACTTTTTCGAGGGTGGTCTCGATGATGTTTCTGGCTTGGCTGTGAAGTTCATAGAAGCGGCAAGACAAATAATCTTCTGTGGACCCTGTGGTCTCTGTGGTGCCATTCATTTCCCGCTTTTAACTTTTTACTCTCCGACATCATGATGATCCACGGAATCTGATGCTTTTGTTTGAGCTCATGAGGCAATTCCGCGCAGGCAGTGATTGGCCTCATATGGAAACCCGCCGCATGCAAAGAAACGAAAACGGAGCGAACTGAAACAATTCGCTCCGTCAGGTATGCAGGGTTGGACGTACAGTCCGGGAATCAGCGTCGAATCGTACCCACGAATTCATCGACCTCGGGAATGCCTCCCTGGAAAATCAGATAGCCGTTGTAGGGTTCACGGGGGGTGGTCTCGCCATTGATCGGGGTGAGCATGATGTCTCTGACTTCGGCGAGGTCATCGGTGCGACCGAGCGCCCAGCCCAGTTTGATATAGGCGGCTTCGGGCAGCATGTTCTCGAGCGGAATGACGCCGAGATCCATCATTTCACGACCGGTTTCATACACATACATCTGAACATAGCCCCAGAGTGTCTGTACGGTCATATACACGGCGACGCCGGCATCCTTTGCGCGTTGCAGTGCGGGATACAGCGGTTTGTTTACATGTCCGAGTCCCGTCCCGGCGATGATGATACCTTTGTAGCCGTTGTCCACCATCATGTCCATCATATCCGGCTTCATATTCGGGTAGTAATAGAGTATGCCGATCCGGTCGTCGAAGACGGTGGAGACCTGCACGTCGCGGTCATTGCGCCGTTTGCTGTAATCATCGCGCAGATAGGTGAAGCCCTCGCGATTGACCATGGCCAGGGGAATGTCACCGATGGTGCGGAAGGTGGATCGGTAGGAAGAATGCATTTTCCTTACGCGTGTGCCGCGATGCAGCAGACCGTATTCATCGGAGGTGGGACCGAACATGCAGACCATCACTTCGGCGATATCGCAATCCACCGCGGTTTTCACGCTGTGGATGAGATTGAGCGCGGCATCCGAGGACGGGCGGTCGCTCGATCGCTGCGACCCGACCATGACAATGGGAACGGGAGAGTTCTGTACCATGAAAGAGAGTGCGGCGGCGGTGTGATGCATCGTGTCGGTGCCGTGACCGACCACGATACCGCGGACACCCTTGCGGATTTCCTCACCGATACGATCTGCCAGTTTCATGTATTCTTCCGGACCCATGTTTTCGCTGAATACACCGAACAGCTTTTCCGTTTCCAGGTTGCAGAGATCGGCGAGTTCAGGCACCGAACCATAGAGCTCACCTGGCGTAAAGGCCGGAATCACCGCGCCTGTCCTGTAATCGAGCCGGCTGGCGATAGTGCCGCCTGTACCGAAGAGCACAATCCGCTGTTTCTTCGGATCGTAGGGAAAGGCCTTTTCGGGGATCTTGTAATGTGCTTCCTTGTAGCCGATTTCCTTCGCGTCAAGGACACGATCCACACGAAGGCCGACATTATAACCAGTCGCCATCTTGATGACGATATGATCGCCGTCAGCGGTCTCCGAACGGGGGAGGATGATGCCCTCGAAGCTGTCCTCATCAGTCGTCAGTACGGCATCGCTCCATACGCGAATGCCGAATTTTTTCATCGCTGCCAGGGCATCCCCCTTGTATCCCTTGTAGGTATCCTTTTCACTCATGCCGTCACCTCCTTGGCGAAATATGCTTCGACTTCTTCGGCGACGTGTGCACCGGGAATGCGCCCGCGTACCTCGTCCATGACCCTGTCGAGCGTCAGATTCGGAATATTTTTCTTGTCATGCAATTTCGAATAGCGCACCTGCTGTTTGGCTTTCTCGATAAAGGAAGCCAGATCCTTCCGCTCAAGGCGGGGGGGCAGTGCACTGTCCTCGAAACCCCGTGTGACGGAACGGCGAATGGCGTAGAGTACCCCATCCTTTGTGAGTTTGTCTTCCTTCACAGCGATGAGAATGCGGCGCAAGTCCTCGATATTCAGTGTCTCGGTGGGGATGCCTTCACGGCGCAGACGGCGGGGATAGCGCCAGAGCATCACTGCCGCATCGGTGACATCGAAGCCCATGTCCGTGACAGCTTCATCGAACAGCGGCGACAGCGGGGAGATGGCGAGCCCTTCGACAGCGTCCGAAGGCACGTTCCATTCATTGTAGCGACGCAGGCGATCCCAATACTGCGAGGGCATGCGCGCACGGAGACGCTCGATGCGCTCGGGGGTGACACGTATCGGCGGAAGATCGGTGTCAGGATACATGCGCTGGGGACCGGGCAGAATGCGCTCAAAGCCCGTGGTGCCGTCACGCAGCGCCTGCCGGGTTTCAGAAGGAATTCCGATGGTGACTTCCCGTGCACGGATGATGATTTCCTTGACAGCGGTCTCGACATCCTGTGTGTCGCCCCACACGATGACCAGCGTGTCGTCAGTTGTGCAGTTCAGCGCCGTCTTGATCTCCTTCCACTCCGCACCGGAAAGCGTTTCGCTCATGCTGTCGGAGTGTATGATATTCGGCAGCACGGTCAGGCAGGCGATGACACGCACACGGTCACTGATCTCCCGCGAGAAAACCGTGTTGTCCTGTGTCTGCCAGACCAGCAGGTTTGACCAGCCGTCGAGTTTGACCGCTGCGGCGACCTTGCCTTCCTTCATCGCGTCGGCGATGGGAGTGAAGCGGGTCCGCTTGAGAATGCGTGTCACGTCGGCATCGGCCGTGGTGAACGTCTCCTCCGTGATACCGCGCCGCTTGAGTTCCTCACGCAGGCGCAGAAGATTCCACTGGCGCTGTGCCTCGTTATAGGTGAGCAGCGGCATCATGCCGACTTTCGGGACGCCCTTGATTTCAATGCGTGTGCCCCCGGTGACGGATACATTCGTGTCGGCACGCGTCGCGCCGATACCACGACGGACGCGTCCGGTGGTTCGCATCATCTTCCGCAGCAACTGACCGACTTCCTCGACTTCCTGCGGTGTGCGCATGTCCGGACCGGTCACCAGTTCGATCAACGGCATGCCGAGACGATCGGTGTTGTAGATACGGAAGTGTCCGATGTCGCTGATCTCCCGGCAGGAGTCTTCTTCGATGCCGAGCTGTATCATGGAAATTCTCCGGTCGCGATAAGGGACGCCACCGTGGATCCCGCAAATGGCCGTGCGCTGAAATCCGGTCGGAATGCTGCCGTCGAGGTACTGCTTGCGGGCGATGTGGACTTCATCCACCAGCGTCAGATCTGACAGCATGGAAATCTCCAGCGCGATATCCAGCGCCTCGTCGTCCATCATGAACGGCGGAGTGTCATCCATTTCATAGGTGCACACGGTCTCCTTGTTGACGCGGTAGATGATGTTTTTCTGCGTCTTGAACTCCATGAGCGCCGTGCCGTCGTACTCTCCGAGCTCGGAGAGTGTCGGACGCATGTGCCGGAGGATTTCCGCATGATATTCCCGCGAATAGCGGCCGGCCGGACAGCGGCAGAACAGCTTGCTTTTCGTAAGCAATTGCTGATGCACTTCGAGGCCGGACATGAAACCGACAGTCGCATAGTCCTCGGGTGTCATGTCTTCGAAGGGTTTGAATTCAAAATCGTACATAGGGTTTGTCGGGATGAATGTCAAAAAAGGTACGTCCTGTGAAAATTAAGACACTCGGGTGCGGGAAACAAATAACCGAAGTCCCTGATCCCATGACGCCGGTGATGCTGTCCGTCTGTACGCGACCGGATACTCCTTTGAACAGGTCTGTCCCGGCAAGCACATTGATGGTTCAAGTCGCAGCTTATGGCAACCGGGTGCCTTGTGCGCACAGCTCAGGCGGAATCCAGAGAAGGTGCACAACTGTTCTCCGTACCGTATTTTCCTGTATGCAATACTGTCGGACGATGCGGTAGCTCCGTGCCGTCCCACGCAGCGATCAGCAAACAAGATGATAGGACAGACAATGAGTACTTCCTCCATCCTCGATATAGCGCCGTTGGGATTTCAATGGCCCACCTCCGATCCCTTCCTTTTCTGTGTCCATCATGACGATGCCTATCCGAAAGGGGATGGGCATTTCGGTCCTGACGCATCGCTGGAAGGACGCGACCTCGGGCAGGATTTCGATAACCGCAATGCCTGGCGCATGTATCATG
>JAGTUW010000151.1 GCA_018224345.1 Bacteroidota bacterium | reverse complement strand
GCTTCCAGAGCGCCGCCCGGCTGCACGACCGGATGATCGGGATGAAACATCGCGAAGGTGCGCGGAGAACTCAGACACACCGCATCGAGCTGGAACGCGGGAGAGTTCGCGTCGCCAGCATAGCTGATTTCCAGATCAATAGGGCCGAGTTTCTCCGAGGTACTATCCTTGTTGTGATACTCGTCGTTGCTGATGACCTTTGCATATTTGCGCAAGCCAGTATCGAGCCAGGCATTGTTGTTCACATCTCTTTCCCTTATGAAGACAACACCGCTGTCTTGTCGAATCTCGATATAGCCCAGAATCAGTTCGACCGGAACATCGATCGGTTGATCGTTCTGATCGAAGAAGTCGGATTCATACAACATGAATGAAAGTGATGCCGGGGTAGAGGTACTTGAATCGACTGTATGGATGGTGACCTCCATCAGGGGAAGACTGTCATTGGTCAGCTCCGCAGGATCGTTTATGAGCACCGTCGCCGATACGATGTACAGGCCGGAACCTTCCTCACCTTCACGATTGCTGCTTGTATCCCGGTAATTCCTGTACATCGAAAGCTCCAGCTTCCGTTTCATGTTCACACCGGAAATCACACCGAAACCATGTTCCATCTGGATGCTGTTGATCTGTGCCTTGTGCTCGCGCAAGGGGGTGGCGAGTCGCGCGCCCTGTACGGGGAAATCGATGAATTGTTCATCCTGCGTCTGTAAGTATGATCCCTGCTGATCGAAATCATTCCCGGACTCGGGATGCAGCATGATGCGCTCGCCGTGCAGGTAGTCACCGAGTGTGAATTCCAGTACGCTCATATACAGAGGATTATTATGATCGGCGATGGCGGCATCATGGATCTGCTCGATGACCCCGGGCGTGGTATCCGCAACGTTGCGGGGATAAACGGCCGGGTAGACCAGATTCATACCCAGCTCCCGGGCACGGTCGAACTGCACTTGGGAGAGATAGTGAATTCTTTCCCAATCGTTCGACGGCGTTCCGGTGACGCCACGGACAAAATGCGTCTTGTGGAGATTGGCATCCCACTCGGGCGTAAAGCCATAAGTCCCGACATAGAACGGGTCAGCCTGTTGCCCGGCAACATTTCCTGTTATCAGCAGGCAGCTTAACATACACAGTACGTAGTACTTTTTCATTTTTCACCTCATTGTGTTTCATGTGTCCTCTGTGGTCTTCTATGTGAAGAATCAAGACCTCACAAAAAAAAAACAGAGAATTCTGGGTCCGGATGAGCATGCGGCTGCTAACGACGAATCTCAACCTGGTGGAGTCGTCCTGTCAAGATGCGGCCTTCTGTTCAGACTCCTTCACGAAAGGGTCCGTC
The DNA here is from genome assembly GCA_018224345.1 of Bacteroidota bacterium. Taxonomy (GTDB): domain Bacteria; phylum Bacteroidota; class Ignavibacteria; order SZUA-365; family SZUA-365; genus SZUA-365. Next base: position 1,699 of record JAGTUW010000151.1, on the reverse strand, counting down.
CCGTCATCTTGACAGGGTGAAGGCACCAGGTTACATTCGATTGCAGCCGTATGCGCTTTCCTTTCCGGTCTATGTACCAACCATCCATTCCATGGTCCTCATCCTTCTATGAGCGGTCAGGTGACTGCAACGCGATACCCGCGTCACTCTGCCGCAGTACCCTGTTCCGGGGTTACCAAGTATGGACACGCATTCTCTGTAGAGCAGTCCCGGTCGTATGGAAATCCACACCAGTCGATATTTGATCAACCTGTACCTGCTGCAAGATCACAGGAGCGTTGTTGTCCATAAGTCGTGAATCCATGGGCATGAACGATCTCTCATTGTTGCTGCGAACGCGCCGGACGCGAGGAATCGGCATGGCGGACCGTGAGCGGACCTCCAGGCCGTTTCGCCTCTTCCGGTTTGCCGTTACGACGTTTCGACCATGTTGTCTCGCGTACCCCGAGCTGATACGCTTCACCGGTCGTCAACACGAAGCGGATTCGGTTGAGCAGTCGGCGTGCAACAATCACAATCGCCTTCGTTTTGCTCATCCGCCGCGCGGCATTCTCATAGAGGGCGAGCAGGGCAGGATCATTCCTTGATGCGATCCATGCCGCCTCGATTATACTGTTTCTCAAATGGGTGTTGGAACGGTGTGTCAGTTTGCCGAAGTGGACTTTATTGCCACTCGAGTGCTCGCGGGGAATAAGGCCTACATAGCTGGCCAGTCGGTCCGTATTTGCGAAACGTGCGATGTCGACAAGTTCGCAAAGCAAAACCATCGCGGTGATCATACCGATACCGGGTATCCCGCACAGCAGTGCAACACTGTCGGCATAGGCATCGGTCCTCGACAACGCGCGGATCTTTCTGGTAATCAACAGCAGCTCGCTACGCAAAAACAGCAGTTCGCGCAGCAACGACTGCAGCGCTTCCGTTCCGCTCGGTGAACTCAGTTCCTGTTCTCCAATCCAGGTGATGAATATACGCGACCAATACTTGTCGACGATATCCTCGGGAATCTTCACACCGAGATTGAACAGGAGCATGCGGATCTGCGTTTTGTTACGACTCAGTTTTTTGACAATGCCGCGCCGTTGGCGCACCAGTGCCCGATCCTCGACAGCAACGACCGAGGGAATACAGATTGGCTTCATGTTCCCGCTGCGCAACTCCCGTACCAGCCGACGGGCATCGACCTTGTCGTTCTTGCTTGCCTTCTCCCGGTTGGTCGTCGGGATGTCTGCGGGATTGACCACCATGCAGGCGACGCCAAGGTCCTTGAGAACACGAGCGGTGCTGAAACCGGAAAACCCGGCCTCATAGACACAACGATAGTGCCCACCGGGAAAATGCTTGCGCAGGTAGTTGACCAGCATCACCGGATCGGGTGCTTGCGTGAAGGTTTTGTGTTCCCGGGTTTCTGTGGCGATACTCACTTTCCAACTGTCCTTGTGTACATCGAGACCAATGTACAACACTTGATTCCTGAAATCTGGTTTCGTACGTTGCGTACGCATAGTAAACCTCATCGTTTGTGGATCGCTGTGAGTTGTAAACGCAACTTGCAACACTGCGGTGAGGTTTGCTACTTCTTCAACATAGGGTCTCTGTGGTGCAATTCATTCCTCTCATTTCCCACTTTTAACTTTTCACTCTTAACTTTTAACTCTCTTCAAGGTCTTCTTGCCCTTCTTGCCCGTCGCTTGCCCCG
>JAGTUW010000150.1 GCA_018224345.1 Bacteroidota bacterium | reverse complement strand
GCTGATACCTACACAATGCAGGTCGCGCGCGACGAAGGCTTCACCGATCTTGTCATCGACATGAAAAATCTGCGGGCGAATCGCCTGCTCTCTCCACAGAGCTTGCCCAACAATACACAGCTGTATTGGCGGGTCTCCGCTGCGAATGAAAGCGGGTCGGGACCGTTGAGCGACGTCTGGTCATTTATCACGATAGACACTCTCGCTGCGCCGGTCCTGATCGCACCACCGGATGCAAGTGTGCAACCTTCGCAGGGGATCGCTTTCAGTTGGCATGCGGTGAACGGCGCCGACGGATATGAACTCGAAGTCATGGGCCCATCCGGTGGTTCCGACGGAACACAGGCGGATACCGTAGCCATACGAGATCTCGAGGAAGGTGCGACGTATCAGTGGCGTGCACGCGCATGGCGCGGACCACTGGCCGGTCCGTGGTCCGTCGAATGGACATTCACCACGGAGCTTCCCTTACCCGGAACCGTTACGCTGCTTGAACCCGGCGAGGACAACGTCGCGATTGATATTCCGCAATTGTTCCGTTGGACAGCTACCGGACCACAGGTCGACCGTTACTGGCTCGAATATGCAATTGATGAGCAGTTTCAGATGAATGTTTTTCGGGATAGCAGTCTCAGTGCGACGGAAGCGTTGTTGTCCATCGAACTCGCGACTGACACTGATTTCTGGTGGCGGGTTCGTGCAGGCAATCCGACCGGCTGGGGTCCCTGGAGCAGCTCTCGACGCAACCGCTATATCCTGACCGGTGCAGGCCCGGTTCTCAGCTCACCCACAACCGTCGAATTATCCCCTGTATATCCAAATCCTGTCGGCATGGCCGGAAACACCTCGACCATCGTACGTTATACCCTGCCCCGGGCCACCGTCGCAACGCTTGAAGTCCGTGATCTGCTCGGCCGGCGTATCGTACTTCTCGACCAGGGTTTCCGTGCCGCCGGTCGGCATCGATTCACTCTCGAATCCACAACCCTTCCCTCAGGACACTACATTCTCATCCTCCGTGCAGGAAATGTCCTTCGCTCACAGTCACTCCTTGTCATCCGGTAGATATCCTCACCCCCCCTCTTTCAAGGAGAGGGAGGGGGGGCAGGTCGCGCAGCAGAACGGGAGTGTATAGTTCTGAAGAAGGGGAGCGTATTGAGCAGGAGACAGGCATTCACCCATGCGAGTCCTGCAAGCCAGCCGGCGAGTACGTCGCTGGGATAATGAACGCCAAGGTACAGGCGGCTGCATCCGATGGAGACTCCAAGCACGAGAGCGGTGGCGTAGAGCAGACGGCGAATATGGATACGGGTGACCCAGCGGCTGGCGAGTACGGCGATGGCGAGAAGTATCGCGAGCGACATCATGGCATGTCCGCTGGGATAACTCCATGCATCGTAGCTTCCGAGCATGGGGACGACAGAGGGACGGGGACGCGAGATGCCGATTTTGAGCGCCAGGTTGATGATCAACCCACCGAATCCCACAAATAGCAATAAGCGGAGCGACCCGCGGTCTCCGAGAAAATACAGCCATGCTGCACCGAGCAATACAAAGGCGAGCAGTGTCAGACTGTGTCCGAGTGTCGTGATCGTGTACATGATTTCAAACAGCAAGGTCGGTCCGCGGGGCGTCGCGGGGTCCGCCGTGTCACGCAACATGCGCAGTACCCACTCATCGATGTGCTGGGTATTGCCGAGAAGCATCGCTGAGGTAAGTGCAATGAAGGACGAGGCGGAAGCGATGAGAAGCAGCAACGCCACGAGTGATGGCGGAGTTGACTGTATGTGCGGTTTGTGAGAATCAACGGACATAGGGCCACAGGAAAAGTGCGACAGCTGCAATGAACAAAAACAGACGGAGCGCGATGTCTCCGCTTTCACCCGTACGCATCCGGAAGAAGGATGGCAGCACATGCCAGCGTCCGCGGGAGACCGGCCAGAACAGCTCGATTCCTGACGGTGTCATCATATCGAGAATGAAATGGCTGAGATATCCGGCAAGAAACCAGATCCACAGTGAGGGGAAGCCAACGGCGTCACCCAGAAAAAACGCAGCAACGGAAAGCATCGCGGCAATGAGCAGCGTATGAGTCGCCGCCCGGTGACCGCCCGCAAAAAGACGCACGATCATCGCCAGTGCCCGGGTGAGAACATTGCCTGTACGGAGGAACAGACCGGCGCTCCTGCGAACATTTCGGCCCGGAGAAGGACGCCCGCGACCCAGTCGCTGACTGATCGCCCTGGGTGAATTCGAAATCATTGATTCCGGTTCGTCGATGTCGGGAAGGAGCGCACCGAAGACACTGAGCAGTGTACCGGGAAGAACAACGGGCACAACCATACCGAAGAGTGCGACTGTATTTCCCGGAAGCAGGGGAGACAGTTCGGGCAGCAAGCGTCCCGCATGTAAAAGCGCCGCCGCGGCGATCCCGCCGGCAAGATGCGTCTTTCCCGTCACCGCTTACCTGACAACGATATTAACCAGTTTGTCCGGAACGGCGATTACCTTGACGATTGTCTTGCCATCCACATGCTGGCGTACTTTTTCGCTTTCCATTGCGGCTGCTTCGAGTTCCGCCGCTGGAGTCCCTTTCGCAACCCGCACTTTATCGCGCAGTTTTCCGTTGACCTGTAAAATGACTTCCACTTCATCTTCAATTGTGTATACCGGATCGTAGCTGGGCCAGGTCTCGTACGCCAGTGTATTCTTGTGTCCCATCAACCACCACAGCTCCTCGGCCAGATGCGGAGCAAACGGGGCAAGCAGCAGGATGAATGTTTCCATCACGGATTGCGGACGCTGGTCGCGTTTGTTCATCTCATTGACAAAAATCATCATCTGCGAAATCGCCGTATTGAAGCGCAATCCTTCAATATCGTCGCCGACTTTACGGATGGTCTTGTGCAGCAGGCGCAGACTTTCTTCGTCGGGCGGAACATCCTGTATCGACGGCTCAAGTACCGCCTCCGTGGCCTCGGCATCCTCCTTGATAAACAGACGCCAGACACGGTTGAGAAAGCGGTGCACACCTTCGACACCCTTGGTGTTCCAGGGCTTCACCTGCTCGAGTGGTCCCATGAACATTTCAAACAGCCGCAAGGTATCGGCGCCGTAATCGCGAATGACGTCATCGGGATTGATGACATTACCGAAGGATTTCGACATTTTCCTGCCATCCTCGCCGAGTATCATCCCCTGGTTCACCAGGCGCATGAATGGCTCTTTCGTTGACACATGACCGAGGTCAAATAATACCTTGTGCCAGAAGCGTGCATACAGCAGATGAAGCACAGCGTGCTCCGTCCCGCCGACGTAGAGATCAATCGGTCCCCAGTATTGCTCCTTCCGCTTGTCGACAAACATTTCTTTGTTATCAGGATCCATAAAGCGCAGATAGTACCAGCAGGAGCCAGCCCATTGCGGCATGGTGTTGGTCTCGCGGCGCGCGGGGAAACCGGTTTCCGGATCCGTGGTATTGACCCACGTGTCGATCGTCGCCAACGGTGATTCACCTGTACCGCTCGGTTTGTAGGACTCCATTTCCGGCAGCGTGACCGGCAGTGCTTCCTCCGGAAGCAACTTGATTTCTTCATGGCCGTCCGGATACTGGACGTGAATGATCGGGAAGGGCTCCCCCCAGTACCGCTGCCGAGAGAACAGCCAGTCCCGAAGTTTATAATTTATTTTGCGCCGTCCCCGGCCTTTTTCCTCGAGCCATGCGACCACCTTGTCGAATGCAGCCGTATATCCGAGTCCATTGATGAAAGCGGAATTGACCGCG
>JAGTUW010000149.1 GCA_018224345.1 Bacteroidota bacterium | reverse complement strand
GCTTTCTTGACGGCAGCCTTCTTGGCCGGAGCTTTCTTGACGGCAGCTTTCTTGGCCGGAGCTTTCTTGACGGCAGCCTTCTTTGCCGGGGCTTTCTTGACGGCAGCCTTCTTGGCCGGAGCTTTCTTGACGGCAGCCTTCTTGGCCGGAGCTTTCTTGACAGCTGCCTTCTTTGCCGGGGCCTTCTTGACGGCAGCCTTCTTGACGGCAGCCTTCTTGACGGCAGCCTTCTTTGCCGGGGCCTTCTTGACGGCAGCCTTCTTGGCCGGAGCTTTCTTGCCCGGTGTTTTTTTGGCGGGGGCCTTTGCGGCGGCGGTTTTCTTGCCTGCCGTCGTTTTGCTGGCTTTCGCCGGTTTTTTCGGTGCCATACGTATTCCTCCGTGAAGTGAGATGGTAGTGAGTGTGATGTTGGTCACAGAAACTTTGTACTTCTCAATCAGGTCGAAGCGGCATCCGGGAAATCACCGTTGATCATCTGGCGAATCAGAGCTTTGGTCGCTTCCGGGAAGTTGCCGTCGAGAATCCACTGAATATAATTCCTGTCTCGTTGGATAATGGTTTTGAGGGGTTCTCCCCGATACTTGCCGAAGGTCAGGACAACCGTGTTTCCTTCCCGGGCAAGTTTTCCATCATCATCGACCCATGATGGATCCTTGGGGTGGACCACCGATTCAAGCTCTTCGATGTTGCGGGGGAGATCGTCATAGCGAGTGAGTTGCGCCGAAAAAATATCCACCGTCGCACGAACATCCGCCAATGCGCCATGTGCGCCTGTATGCTCGCGGCCGCAGTAAAACCGGAGTGCGGCGGTCAGATCTCTTGCTTCTTTCATGTGGAAAATAGTTTGCACATCGAGCACATGCCGATCAGAGATATCGAAGGGGATGTTGACACGACGAAATTCCTCCTGCAGAAGGGGAAGGTCGAAGCGTCGCACATTGAAACCCGAGAGATCACAGTTGGCGAGGAAATCGATAAGTCGTGAAGCAATCTGCGCGAAAGTGGGGGCCAGTGCGACATCCGCGTCTGTAATACCGTGAATGGCAGTGGAGGCGGGAGGGATTGGTGTTTCAGGGTTGATGCGATATTCGAAGGTCTGTGTGTTGCCTTGCGGGAGACATTTCACCACTGCGATTTCAATAATACGATCGCTTTGCGGATTGATGCCGGTGGTTTCGAGGTCGAAAAATGCCAGCGGCCTGGTCAGCTTGAGGTCATGTTGCATGGTCGCAGACATCACCAAATTGCAGTCTCCTCTATGCATTCATATGCATCACTATGATGAAGGCATTGTAACGAATGGTTCTACAATCAGATTATTTGAATGCAATGTACGGAATAAAAAATACAACATAAAGAAATTCCTGGTGAAGTTTGGACTTTTTATCCACGTCCGGAAAGGACGTTGTGTTTCTCTGAAAAAGAACTTGTATTTTTACACAGTCACAAGTACCGATTCACACGCAGCAGAATGCATCATGCCGAAGAAAAGTTACACCAGTACCGGACGATCCTGTCGTGTCACGTTTTATCTTCCTCCCGCGGTTACGGCCGAGACCGTCGCGCTCTGCGGAGAGTTCAATGAATGGGACCCCGTAGCGCATCCGATGGGAAAGAAGAAAGACGGCACATTTTACACTTCATTGTATCTCGATACGGGACGCTCCTATCGCTACCGTTTTCTGCTCGATGGCGAGCGTTGGGAGAATGATTGGGAAGCCGATACGTATGCACGAAATGAACACGGGACAGAGGACTCCGTTATTACAGTCTGACCTATGACTGCCATGCGTCTCCTCCACCTTTGCAGGATGTCCGTTTCACTTTCGATGCTGTGTTGCGCGCTCCGTGATGACCGTCTCTGACTTTCGGCCAGAAGCGACGGGCGCCTGTATGCAGCCGTGCTGGTGCAGTGGGCCCTGATAACTGCAGCAACGTTGGGCCATTACCCATGATTGCAATCCGTTATCCGCGTCGGTGGTCACCCCCGGCAGGAACGTTGCGATAAAAAGAAAAAGCCCACCGTATGGCGGACCTTTTCTTCTCTCTCATCTATCTGTCACACCTGTGTTGACAGGGCTGTTCCAACTCTCTTCCCACATGCTGATTATCAGAATACATGTGTTCCAGTTCACGATGGAACGACTTGTTGAACTCGATGGATAATGAAAATAAAAATCATCTACACTACCCGGACTCAGACTAAACGCAGGTATTATCAAAAAGATTCCGTACTGCGAAGAAAAAATCCGGCTTCGATGCTGTGGAGAAGTTCCGGCATCTATACCGCCAGAAGCATGTTTGTCAGGTGCGGACTCCGGCATGGTGGCCTGCATGACCGGTGGCAGACGCGACAGCAGTGATCGTAGTGACAACAGTCGATACTGAGGGTATTGATCCGGAGGGTGACTTCTGCGTACATTATTTATTGTTCAATTTGTCCAAGTGTAAGGAGCAGACAATGTCAGAAGCAACAGATACCCCCGTTCAGAAATTCGAATACAAGGCGGAGATGAAGCAACTTCTCCACCTGATTATTCACTCATTGTACACGAACCCCGAAGTGTTTATGCGTGAGTTGATCTCGAACGCTTCCGATGCACTCAACAAGGTTCGTTTCATGCAGGTGCGGAATCAGACCGTGCTGCATCCCGAGGCGGAATTGCGTATCGGTATCGAAATCGACGAGAAGAATCACACCCTGGTGATCGAGGACAGCGGTATCGGTATGACGCGTGCGGATCTGATCGAGCGTATCGGCACGGTTGCCAGTTCCGGAACACTCGAGTTTCTCAATCGGACGGAGGATGCATCGGAAAAACTCGACGGCGGGGAACTCATCGGCAAGTTCGGTGTCGGCTTTTACTCGGTGTTCATGGTCACCGATGAAGTGACGATAGAAACGCGTTCTGCAATCGGAGAGGAAAAAGGCTGGCGATGGAAATCGCGGGGTGAGGGAACGTTCACCATTGAGGAAATAGACAAAGCAGAGCGTGGAACACGCATTTACTTTACGCTCAAGGACGAAGTCAAGGATCTCGCGAACGAGTATCGCATCAAGGAATTGATCAAGAAGTATTCGAACTTCGTCGACTTTCCTATCTATATTGGGAAGGAAAAAGTCAACAGCATCAGCGCATTGTGGCAGCGGAAGAAAGAGGATATGAACAAGGAAGAACTCGATGAGTTCTACAAGTTTATTGCCGGAGATTTTCGTCCGCCCATGGATTCGCTTTCTCTGCATATCGAAGGACGAGTCAACTTCAAGGCGCTGATTTTTATCCCTTCGGAACCTCCGTACGGGTATTTCGACCCACGTGAGGAAAAAAGTCTGCATCTGTATGTCAATCGTGTTTTCATTCAGGACGATTGCAGAGAGCTGGTCCCGGAACATCTCCGCTTTCTCCGCGGGGTGGTGGATACCGAAGACCTCCCACTCAACGTCTCGCGTGAGGTGACACAGTCGAGTCCCGTGACCGCGAAGATTCGTGAGATCGTCACCAATCGCGTTCTCGGAATGTTCGAGGACTGGGCAACCTCGGATGCCGGGAAATATGAGACCTTCTTCCGGCACTTCGGCAACCATCTCAAACTCGGGCTCACCTCGGATTTCGCGAACAAGGATCGCCTCGTGGAACTGATGCGCTTTGAAACGAGCAAGACGGAAGCAGGCACGTTCACATCGCTGCAGGACTATGTTTCCGCGATGCCGGAAGAGCAGAAGGAAATTTACTATATCACCGCTGAAAGCAGGGCGGTGGCGGAAAAACATCCGTCGCTGGAATATTTCCGGAAAAACGGCATCGAGGTGCTCTTCCTCACCGGACCGGTCGATATGTTCACATTCACTACGTTACAGGATTACAAGGGGAAAAATATTGTATCTGTAGAAAAAGCGGACATCGCAATCGGCGAAACGGTGGACGACGAGCGGGAGAGTCTCAAGGGACGTGAGGCGAAGGACATACTCGCACGCTGCAAGGAAGTACTGGGTGACAGAGTCGAAGATGTCATCGAGTCGAGGCGTCTTGTCGACAGCGTCGCGACACTCGTTGTCGGAGAATCGGGTATGGATGCGCAGATGGAACGAATGATGAAGATGATGGACAGTAATTTTGCGGCTGGCAAGAAAATTCTCGAGATCAATCTCCGTCATCCGCTTGTCCGGAATCTTGCCCATATCAACAGTGAGGACCACGAAAGCCCCGTATTGCGCGAAGCAATCGAGCAGATGTACGAAGGCGCGTTGCTGGTGGAAGATAATCTGAGCGACCCGGTGGATTTTGTCCGTCGTTCGATGGATTTCATGGAAAAAGCGACACGTGGTTGATACGGAACGGTGTAAACGCAGTGAGGCTGTCATCTCGACAGCCTCATCGCGCCCACCAACACATGATGATTCTATGACTCCTGAACGAGAAAGCTCATCATGGTTTTTTCACTCTATGTGCCAATTCCCTGAATACGTTGCTGACTTCTGTCTGCATCG
>JAGTUW010000148.1 GCA_018224345.1 Bacteroidota bacterium | reverse complement strand
TGCTGTTCTCCTCCATTCTGGGGCTGAGTGGATTCTTCCTGCCAGGAGAAAAAACGGAAATCTCATCACTCATCCGAAAACTCACCCGACGCTGAATCAGAGATACCGCACCATCAACGGCGGCCGGAAACCCCGCTCGGTGATAATAGTTTTCCTCCTCTGATCGCCGGACCCGTTTGATAATCAGCATTGCCTTTGATTCAGCTTCTGTGTACATTTGTGCGATCTGGTCTTGTACAGGAGTTGGTCTTCGAAGTAGCGGAGAAAAAAACATCGACTTTAAGCGGCAGGGTTCTCATATTGAATCAGAGCTACGAGCCGCTCAGCGTCTGTAACGTACAGAAAGCCGTCATCCTCCTTTTTCTGCAGAAAGCTGAACTGGTCGCTGAACGCCCCCACCGCAGTATCCGCACAGTCAGCGAAACGTATCCCTTCCCGAGCGTCATCCGTCTCAGTCATTACAAACGCGTCCCCTTCAAACGCATCATGCTTTCACGCAAGAACATTCTCCGGCGCGACGGTCATCGTTGTCAGTACTGCGGCGCAACCGCGCCTCCGCTGACAGTTGATCACGTCATCCCGAAGGCTCGCGGAGGGCAGGACTCATGGGAGAATCTGGTAACGGCCTGCCTGTCCTGCAACAACCGCAAACGTGACAATACCATCGAACGCGCCGGAATGATGCTGCGCAGCGTACCGCGTCGTCCTTCCCACGTCTCCCTGCTCGTGCATTCAGTCCACCACGTCGATGACAACTGGAAACCCTACCTGTTCATCGCGTAGCAACAGAAGAACCTCCCTTCCTTCAAACCCCACGCCTACGAAAACGACGATGCTCCCCGCAGCACCCTTTCCGCCTGGCGAATCTTTCCGTGCCCGACATTTCATCTCTGCCTTTCCATTTCATATCTTACTTGGATGTTTCTACTCTCAACACAGTTTCCCCATGAATGAAAACAAGAAGAAAATCATACTCAGCGGTATGCGCCCTACCGGGAATCTCCATCTCGGACACTGGACCGGAGCACTGGAGAATTGGGTCGCGCTGCAGAACTCATATAGCAACTTCCACCTGGTCGCAGATTATCACGCGCTGACGACAAGTCTCGAAACAGGCGATCTGTACCGCAATACAATCGACATGGTCATCGATTGGCTGGCAGGGGGAATCGATCCGGAAGCAAGTCCGATATTCAGACAATCGAAGGTCAAGGAACATACCGAACTCTATCTGATCTTCACCATGCTCATTACGAAAAGCCGTCTCGAACGCAATCCATCCATCAAGGAACAGGTGCGTGATCTCGAGATTGAACATATCACTTACGGACATCTCGGCTATCCGGTGTTACAGGCAGCAGATATCCTGCTCTATCGCGCAGATCTCGTCCCTGTCGGGGAAGACCAACTTTCTCACGTTGAAATCACACGCGAAATTGCCCGTCGCTTCAATGCAACCTGGGGGGACGTCTTTCCTGAACCTGCACCGAAACTGACCACCTTCGCACGACTGCCCGGACTCGACGGCAAGGATCGGAAAATGTCCAAGTCCATGAACAATACCGTGCTGCTCTCGGACGATGCCGGCACGGTCGACCAAAAACTGCGCAAGGCACCGACCGACCCCCTCAAAGTCCGACGTCATGACCCGGGTCGTCCTGATGTCTGCCTCATTTTCACCTATCATGAGAAATTCAATCCGGACGAAATATCGGAAATCCGCATTGGCTGCGAATCCGGTGCCCTCGGCTGTGTGGACTGTAAAAAACGCTGCAGCGAACGTATCAGTGCGTTTCTGGCACCGCATAGAGAACGACGCAGACGCTATGAAGAACAACCGTCGCTGGTGGAGGACATTCTCCGGGACGGAGAAGAGCGTGCCCGGACCGCAGCAGTTGATACCATGACCGCCGTGCGCGACATTATGAAGCTGGGTTGACTGTGGCACACTTCAAAATCAGAATACCGGATTTCGAGGGGCCTCTTGACCTGCTCCTGTTCTTCATTCGCCGCGATGAACTCGATATCTACAACATTCCCATCGCGCATATTACACAGGAATTCCTTTCCTACATCCGCGTCATGCAGATGCTCGACCTCGAACTCGCCGGGGATTTCATCGTCATGGCCGCGACCCTGATGCATATCAAGGTACGCATGATGCTCCCGAGTACCTCCACGGAAGAGGAAGAAGAAGAACACGATCCGCGTGCGGAATTGACGCAGCGACTGCTCGAATACAAACGCTTCAAGGAATCGGCTGAGGAACTGCAGAAACTCGAACTTGATCAGCGCGAACGATATTTCCGTAATCTTTTTAAATACGATATCAAACGTACATCGGTCAGCGAGGATGATGACACTCTCGAAGACATCACCATGTATCAACTCATTAAAGCCTTCCAACGGGCTATAATGAACATTCCCAGAAAAACCGTCCATGAAGTTCGTACCATACCATGGAGCATCGAAGAACAGGCCACCTGGCTGATGCAACGGTTCAGAGATCGACGGAAATTCAATTTCATCGAGATCATGCGCGAAATGCGTGAAAAAGTTCAGGTCGTCGTAACCTTCATCGCATTGCTCGAACTCATACGCGCTCAACGCATCCGTGTCGAAGTGTACGCACAATTCAATGATTTCGATATCGTCAGAAATGATACAGCGGAAGAGAACGCTCCTCCCTACCAAAATGCAGAAGAAAATGAAACAACAACGGACTGAGGCTCCCAACGCCGAAACGGAAACGCATGACGAGGAAATCAATCAGGATCACACCGTGAGCAATCCGCAAACACCGGAAATCACGGACGCTCCGGAAATCACGGACGCTCCGGAAATCACGGACGCTCCGGAAATCACGGACGCTCCGGAAATCACGGACCCTCCGGAAATCACGGACGCTGATGAGGAATCGTCAAATGTGGACGCGGATGACGAGGAGGAAACGGGGTTTCGTGCCATCCTGGAAGCACTGATCTTCGCTTCCGATGAGGCCTTGACGTTCAAACAGATCAAGGAACTGCTTGCACCGAATGAGAACGACGCTGACGAAGAACCGATGCCGGGCCGCCGACGCAGCAGAGCCAGGCGACTGACGATTACCCGTGTCAAGCAAGCCGTCGAACAGCTGAATGTCGAGTACACACGGGAGGGCCGTTCCTTCCGTATCGTCGAAATCGCCGGTGGGTTCGCATTTCAGACGACACGGGATTATGGTGCATGGGTCGGCCGCCTCTTCGCCGAACGATCGCGCAGACGCCTGACACAGAGCGCCCTGGAAACATTGGCGATCATCGCATTCCGGCAACCTATCAGTAAACCTGCCATCGAAGGTATCCGCGGCGTCAACGCGGAACATGTCGTCAAATCATTGCTCGAACGCAACCTTATTGCTATTGTCGGACGTGAGGACAGTCCGGGCCGTCCCTTGCTCTACGGAACGACAAAAACCTTTCTCAGACATTTCGGGCTGAGCAGCATCAGTGACCTGCCGAAACCAAGAGAAATCAAGGATCTCCTCTCGTCCGAGGAGGAACTCGGTTCCCATCCCATCGAAGAATTGGATCCCGAAAAAGCCGCGATGTTGACAAAGATGTCGTCACAGGAACTTGAACGCCTGTTCGATACCGCACATGTTGCTGAAAATCTGCCGGAACATACGCAAGAACTGGAGACTGCTCCACCTGCGTTGCATGTCCGCTTCGATTCCGATGGCACTCATGAAACCGATGTTGCCCACCATGAGGACGTCAGTAGCTCGGACAACACACACACAGAGGATCAAGGCGATGACAACGGTGAAGTCGACCTGCCACCGATAGAGCATGAAGACGATGATGACGGCACAGACGATGTGCCTCCCATCGACCATGAAAACGATGATGACGGCACAGACGATGTGCCTCCCATCGACCATGAAGACGATGAGGACGATGATGACGGCACAGACGATGTGCTGACACCCATCGAGCATGAAGACGATGAGGACGGCGCAGACGGTATGCCTCCCGTCGTGCATGAAGACAATGAAGACAATGAAGACGATGATGACGGCGCTGACGATGTGCCGCTCGCGGAGAACAAAATAGAAGATGATGTAAATAAGGACAATGCAACCCGGAAAAATGACGACGAATTGGACAATACAACACGTGACGATACGGTTTGATAAGGAGTTTGAAGAATGAAGGCAGGAAATGCCAGATACAGGGGAAATCGTGAAAGTGGACCAAACGATGGTCGAAAGAAATCGCGGAATCCGAATCCCCGGAAGGGGAAAAGAACACGAGGCGCACAGAAATTCCCGGGATCCCACAGCCAATCCGGTGGGACATCCCACCGCAATCCGGCGCCCCGGCGCAACGCAGCTTCGTCCCATTTCGGCGGAACAGAACATACCGGTGATGCACAACATGCCCGCAAACCCGGCCGCAGCAGCTCCGACAAATACGCAGGCAGCGGGAAACGAAGCGGCGACAGACGCGGACGGCCCGATGACCGTGACCATGCCCGCAAACCCGGCCGCAGCAGCTCCGACAAATACGCAGGCAGCGGGAAACAGGGCGGAGTAAAGGAAAGATCTTCCGATCCCGGGCGAAAAGACGAGGGACAGAAGCACAGTGGTGGAGGCCAGCCGCGAGGACGACAAGCGCATGCGCGCTTGCAGAAGGATGCG
>JAGTUW010000147.1 GCA_018224345.1 Bacteroidota bacterium | reverse complement strand
TTCCGGTGGCAAGCGAGAGGATATCGGAAAGTGAAATGGCGGGGAGAGCGTCAATGGTCTCGGCAGTGAAAAGATCAGTGCCCGCAGGAGCGTTCTGCAGCGCTGTCGGTATGCGGGTTGCCGTCACGGTCACGTGCTCCGGCAGTGCGAAGAACAGAGTATCGTCCCCGGCGACCGGTTGCTGTCCGGGCAGCGACGGGGGAAGAGCGACGAGAATGGTCAATATGAAAAAATACCGCAAGATCATGATATTTGATATCCGGCCTTGCGGTGAAGCGCAAAGAAAAACCCCCTGTCGATATGACAGCGGGGGCAAGGGAGCGATGGCGCGCACGTCATCAGGAACCTCACCCGCGAAGGCCTGTGATTATGCCATGGCAGGTCTCCTGACTTGCGGCGTATCGGGAATCGAATCCCGACTCCATGCGCGCCTTCCCGGAATATCCAGTGGCATGTGCGCAGGTTCGTTGCCGCTCACAGTTGCGGGGCAGTTGCCGATTTACACGGCATTCCCATTTTCATCCCCTGAAGGGGGAACCATGGCTTCTGTCAAAGAACGTATGATGAAACTACAGGAATTACCGAAGAAATGCAATCCGTGTATTCACCGCAAGTCGGGATTTTGCACCCCGGTAGTGGTGGTCATAAGCAGAACGGGCAGGCGGGGATGCATCGGGACTGTCCTGCATCGGGACTGTCCTGCATCGGGACTGTCCTGCAACGGGACTGTCCTGCAACGGGACTGTCCTGCAACGGGACTGTCCTGCAACGGGACTGTCCTGCATCGGCCTGGAAGGAAGCAGAGTCTGGAAGGAAATACAGTGGCCGAATTTCACTCGAGATGTGCAGAAGGCGGATTTCTGCGTAGATACAGCATTGTGATATCATCACTCTGTGGCGCCGCACCTCTGAATGAGCGCAGCCGCTCCGTCAGTGCTGTGAGGACTACGGATGGCTCGCGATTGTGGTGAGTGAGGAGAATGTCTTCGAGTGTTTCCTGTCCGAATGCAACCTGCCTTTCGTTCATTGCTTCCGTAATTCCGTCGGTATAGAGCAGTACGCTTTCCCCGGCTTCGATGATACGGGTCTGAGACTCGTATTGCATGACATCGATGCTGCATCCGAGAGGAAGGCCGCGTGATTTCATTATTTCCAGGCGTCCATCTTTCGTCAGAACAATCGCGGGGTGATGGCCTGCATTGATGGTTTCAATTTTTCCGGTCGAGGGTTGCAGCAGGACCAGAAGGAAGGTGATGAATGTGTTTGGTGTAGATGTGCGATGGATCAGCCGATTGAGGCGGACAATCAAATCCTCGAGTGAGAGATCATTGTCGAGATACACGAGAAGGGAGGCATGGAGACTGTTGACCAGCAGGGAGGCAGGGATCCCCTTGCCGGTCACATCGGCGATGACCAGTGCAAATCTGTCGTCACCGACCGGGATGCAGTTGTAGTAATCACCACCGATTTCATGCGCCGGATGATTGATCCCTGCGATGTCGAAGCCCGGGATTCTCGGTAAGGATTGAGGGATCACCCGTTTTTGAATCGCTGCTGCTACGCGGAGATCCTGTCCGTTTTTTTCATTCTCCGCCCGCACCGCTCGTGCCTCCAACTCTGCGGCGCCTGCGCGAAGTTTGGCTTCCCTGATTTCGGATCGGTGCCGTTCACGCGCGACCACGCGATGTCGTTGCAAGCGATCCACCATAAAAATAAATGCGACAAGAACGATGCCGTACGCTGCATAGGCCCAGAACGACTGCCACCAGGGGGGCAGAATGACAATTCGTAACGATGCGCCCTCCTCATTCCATGTGCCGTGATTGTTACTGGCGATGACCTGAAAGGTATATTCGCCGGGAGCAAGATTTGTATAGGTAGCACTTCTCTCATTGCCCCCGACAATCCAGTCCCTGTCGAGACCGTGTAACCGGTAGCGATAGCGATTATTTCCCGGATCGGTAAAATCCAGTGCGGCAAATTCGAAAGTCAGCATGTTCTGCTCGTGTGAGAGCTGTAGCTCCGTGGCATACGGGATGGACACGGAAAGGATGTCACGATGTGTGGACAGGCTCAGAGCTCTGTTGAACAGCCGGAGTCCGGTCAGTGTGACCGTCGGTTTGATGCGGTTACGCCGGATTTCGGACGGATCGAAACTGTTGTGTCCCTCTACCCCACCGAAATACAAGCGTGGAGGAATACTGAAATACTCGGTACGATTGAACTCTCTGTCCTGCAGACCGTCTCTGACACTGAAATTCAGGAATTGTAACGTCTGGGGATCAAGGCAGGAAATCCCGTTGTTGCTGCTCATCCACAGCAAGCCCGATTCATCTGTCAATATGCCGTAGATGACCATGTTCGGGAGTCCTTCATCTATTCCAAATCTGTCGAAGCGGTGTTCCAGCTTGTCGAATCGATTCAGTCCACCCCCATCGGTTCCTACCCAGAGGTAACGCCCGGGCATGAGTGGGTCGGCGGTGACCGAGAGAACATGATTGG
Organism: Bacteroidota bacterium; assembly: GCA_018224345.1. GTDB lineage: Bacteria > Bacteroidota > Ignavibacteria > SZUA-365 > SZUA-365 > SZUA-365. Next base: position 22,302 of record JAGTUW010000147.1, on the reverse strand, counting down.
AGGTTATGCTTTGCGGATTCCTCGGATCATGGCGGAAAAACCGGTACGACGCATCTGCGGGTGTGAAATGAACCAGACCGCTGCTGATTGTTCCCAGCCAGAGCGTCCCATCCTCGTCTTCGTGAAAACAAATGACATTATCTTCTCTCCGCGTCAGATCAGGTTTGTCTGTATCGAAAAAATAGTGCTCCCATTGTTCCGGTTTATCCACAAGGCGACTGAGGCCCTGCGTATTTCCTATCCAAACGCGGTTCTGACTGTCCACAAAGGGTGTGGATAGTCGCAACAATAACATGTTGTACGGATCGGAGGTAGTGAAGCCGTATTGCCGAACCCTCTCGGCGACGGGATCGTAGTGCAGAAGACCGTAGTTGGATGTACCGCACCAGAGCGAGCCGTCGGTAGCTCTGAATGGGTGGAGCGATGCAAGTGTGATTCTTTTAATCTGATATCTGTGGCGCAGATATGTTTCGAAAGCCCGGATCTCCTTCCCGAACAGCTGGAGTTTCAAAGGCACGGTACTCGCTCCGAACAGCAGCGTCCGGGGATTGAAGGCGTGAACACCCAGACCGGTTGTCCCGATCCACAGCATGCCACTTCTGTCAAAATGCAGGGAAGACACACCGCCGTGCAGTTTACCGATCCCGTTCGGATCCGGTTGTGTCACACTGAACGTGCGGCTCTGTGGATTATATCGCAGAAAGTAGTTCGATGCGGAGCAATAGAGGATATCATCATTTCCGAATACTATGGAACGGGGGACAAGATCAGCGTCCTGATAAGGAAAACGCAGCGTGTCCAGAATCTGTCGGGACTCGATGTCTATACGCAGGAGGGCGAAGCGGTTCCGTATCCGTATGGACAACCAGAATGCAGCATGTCTATCCGTCGTACCGTCAATAATTTCCGTATTCGATTCATCGATAGGAAGCCCCAGTGCTTTCCAGTCGAGTGCACGCTCGAAATCACCTGTTCCGTCGTGTTGCATCCAAAGGGCATGTTCGGTAAGGATGGAAATCCTTCCTGGTCGTCCTTCGGACAATTTGAATGCCTGTAACGAATGAAACCGTGTATCCTCATGATAGTTGACGCTGGAGGCGTCCAACCCCTTGATGGTAAGTTCCTGTGTATTGAAGTGAGCGAGCAGGCGTTTCCAGCCACCCACCCAGAGCGTGCCGCTGTTGTCGATAAAGAGGTGATGGATGGAAGCACTGTTTGTGCTACCGGGTGTCGTTCCCGGAATCGAGATCGAAGTAAACGTTTCGGATACGGGGTTGAACAGTTGCAGACCGCCGGTGCGTGTTCCGACCCATATTCTGCCATGTTCGTCTTCGGCGAGACTGTACACCTGATTGTCCGGAAGGGAAGTCGTATCTCCGGGGATGTTACGGAAAACAGTGAAGGTGGCTCCGTCATAACGATTGAGGCCTTCCTTTGTCCCGAACCAGAGAAAGCCACGGCTGTCCTGCAGAATACAGAATATCATACCCTGGGAAAGGCCATCTTCGAGAGCGAGCACGTCGTAACGGTATTTCCCTTCTACGAGTTCTTGGGATCGTAGTGATGCTCCTGTTGATACGAGCAACAGAAGGGATGTGATCGCACATGCGATTTGTGTACGCAACGAATACATCTGCACCAATATTAGTGACTGCACATGTTCGGAAAATCCCGGGAAATCCACAAGTAGCGTGTCGACATCCCACTGTCAACTCTGTGGCCAACAATTATCCGCGTCGCATGGAGAAAAACTCCCTCAGTAACGCAGTGGCCCGGGTATCGAGCACGCCCGGAATGACATGGGTACGGTGGTTCAAACGGGTATCTTCTACGATATTCATCAGTGTGCCGCAGGCGCCGGCTTTCGCATCATAGGCGGCAAACACGAGGGTGGGAATACGCGCAAGCACGATGGCGCCCGCGCACATCGCGCAGGGCTCGAGCGTCACGTACAGCGTGCATCCCTCGAGCCATTTGCTGTCGAGCGATGTGGCAGCGGCAGTGATGGCGATCATCTCGGCATGGGCGGTGGGATCCCTGAGTTGCTCATTCTGATTGTAGCCCTTGCCGATGACGCGGTTCTCCCTGACAACGACGGCGCCGACAGGTACCTCGCCAGCCTCGAAGGCAATTTCTGCCTGCCGGAAGGCCATCTCCATCCATCGTTCGTGCTCACTGGGTGATGTGTCGAGCGGGACAATCATTGTTCCCCGGCAGCGTGCGTGTTCATGGATGCGAGTACAGTCTGTTGCACTTCGAACAGTCTCCGGTTTTCTGCAGGGGTCACATCCATGGAAGAGGGGAACAGCACGCATTCGAGAAAGCGCGTGCCGGTATCGAATACTACAACGCGGATCACTGGATCTGCGGCAGCAAGGCGGTACTCGTATGCGGCACAGATGCGCCCACCGACTTTGAAGAGTTCGATCGGCTGAACCACGGAAATGGAATCTTCGGCATGACGGTCCTTTAACCGCAGACTGACACTGGCCACGGCGGCGATCCCTTCGTCGCGCAGCGTCTGGTACAGTGTAGGATCCATGTTGATGGGAGCAAAGGAAATGGACGCCGAGTAATCCTCCCGGACAAGCCAGAGCAGAATCGACGGGGCGTTTTTCGGATCTGCGGTACGCATCCAGCCGTCAGGGCGCAGTACGCGCAGCCGTCCATCGTCGGTCGCGACAGGCTCTCTGGTCATCGTTGCGTTGGCCGCATATCGATATTTCGCGAATTCGACTGCCTCAGGCTCCGGCACGATCGTTTTCGTTCCTCCGCATGCGGTCAGCAGCATCGAAACAAAAATGGAGGTGAGGAGATGCACTCGCACGTTATTTCTCACGCTGAAGTGGATAGTTCTGCTCGCCAGCGGTGATTGCAATGGGCAACGCGTTCTCGGCAGGAGGAATTGGACAATCAAATCCTTCGTTGTAGGCGCAGTAGGGGTTATAGGCATAATTGAAATCCAGAAATACACTGTCGGATTCGATGTTGTCGATATCGAGATAGCGGCCGCCGGCGTAGGTTTCTTTGCCGTTTGTGGCATCGGTGAACGGGATGAACCAATAGTAGTCGTCGGTACTGTCTTTCGGTGCATACACCTGCAACTTGTATTCGTTGCCGTCGAGTGTGAATGGGAGCGCACCGATATGCAGCATGCTGCGCGACTCATTGCGTGTCGTTGCAATGACAACTTCCCCGGGATGCTCCAGTCTCCGGAGTACGGTCGCGAAGACAAAATTCTTGTCGACAGGATAATAGGCCAGCCGCTTGAACAGAGGCATGTCCGACGCCTTGATGGGACTGGCGGCCTCCGTAAGCAGGTACTTGTCCTTCTCCAGGCGGTCTTTCAGAACTTCCATCGTATAGATGTCGGTGGTATCGATGTCGTCCTGCACAGTGTCAGTCTCCTGCTGCGGAGCGCAGGCAGAGAGGAGCAGGATGGCGGAACAGAGAAAAACCGCGAGTGTATGCTCACGGTTTACGTGGGAGTGAGACGGTATCATGCATTCTTATTTTTTTCGTGAGAATTGTGTTTCTTCCAGAACGACACGGAGGGAGATGCGATGCGATGCATCCTTGAATTCCGTGAACAGATCATTTTGCCCGAAGGCATAGTCAAGATACAATTTCGGAAGGTGAATCCCTGCTCCGAAGGTCAGATCCTGTGTATCGCTGTAGCCTGCACGAAGCGCGAAGAGATCCCGGAAACGGTATTCGAGTCCGGCACGCGGATTGATGCTGACTGCGCCGACATGGAAGGTCGAAGCGAAGCGGCGGTTTTCGAACATGAGGTCGAAGTCCAGTGCCGGTGTGATTGTCCCACCCAGGGCCTTGATGCCGTAGCCTGCACCGAGTTTGAGTGTCGGCGAAACAAGTTCATTGCGGCCGGTACTCCAGGCCATGAGTGTTGTAGTGACGTCCTGCACTGTCGCACCCAGAGAGAGGGCCTCCGTCGCGCGGTACAGGGCTCCGATGTCGAAGCCCACCCCCATCGCCGAAGCGTCAAGCAGGTCGCGCGAGATGAGCTTGAGGTTGACACCGAGGGCGAGGCGGCTGTTTGTCTGGAATGCATAGGTAAGATAGGCGACCCAATCTGCGGTGCTGAAGGAATTGATTCTGCTCGGATCAAGTCGCTCATGTGGATCCAGTTGACCGTTGCCATTAAGATCGATGAGGGCGCCGCGTGTGTCGGGGATGTCATCGACACCCATACGTGTGACAGAAAGTGCGAGTGTGTAGCGGGGACCAAAGGGCCATGCGACACCGCCGTAATTATAACTGAGCAATCCGCCAAAACGCTGTTCATGCATCAACCCGATTTCCGGGTAATCCATTCCCATCAATCCGGCCGGATTCCAGTAGGCAGCGGAGACATCCCCTGCGATGGCGACGCTTGCACCGCCCATGGCCAGCGCGCGACTGCCAAAACCGGTTGCCATGAATTCACCGCCGTATTTCGCGACTTCCGTTTGTGCCTGTACGCCGGAGGTTGTCAGTCCGAACATCAGGACCAGCAGGGTCAGAGCTGAAAAACGCATATCTCGTCCATGCTCGTTTAGAAAGAAATAATATGGCAAACGACGATGAACGATGCAAGGTGATTGCTACGGGATCATCACATTATTGTGAAAGATGCTGTCGGGCTGTGTATTTTGCTGTATGTCGGGATTGCGTCCATATTCCACTATGCGGTATCTGCTTCTCATGGTCGTGTGTTATGCGGTCTGGGTGCCATTGTATTTTCTGACTGGTTGGATAGGGACGCAGCGGGGAGCAGCCTTCGATCCTGCCCTCCAGGTCGATCAACTATGGCCATTCGTTCCCGAGGCCGTATTTGTGTACTTGCTTGCCTATATCATCGTTGTCGCTCTGTTTTTCATACGGCGCAGCGCTGCATTTCTTGATTACGCCTATCTGAACTTCATCATAATGAATCTGCTGGCATTTTTCATGTTCGCATTGCTGCCTGCAGCGGGACCGTCGCGCAGCGACCTGCCCGGGGAGGTCCCGGCGATTCTCGCGTTCATGTTCGAACTCGATGTGCAATGGAATGCCTTTCCATCGCTGCATGTCGCCAATCCTGTTCTGATCACGTTGCTGAGTTTTCGAGAGCGCGGTGTTGACCGCGTCAGTATCGGATTGCTGGCGATCGCTGTCGCCATCTCCGTCTCTACGTTGCTGGTGCGGCAGCATTACCTGCTCGATGTCATCGGCGGTATCGCTCTTGCGGTAGTGGTATTTGTTGTGTTGGGGAGGTGGCGGAGCCCCATTCCCGGGAAATCGGGAAGCGGGTAAAAAAGCGGCGATCCGGTTCAGGAGTCGGGAAGCGGTAAAAAAAAAGCGGCGATTCGTTTGAAAGAATCGCCGCATTCATTGCTTCGGGAGGGGATCAGTGCAACGGAGCTTTCAAGGGGAAGAACGCCGTGTTTTTCGCCTGATCCTTGGCACGCAGCAGTACCGATTCACCGTCATCGAGTGATGATGCGAATTCATTGAAATCACTGACCGAGTTGATTTCGACGCGCTCTCCTTTGCGGATAGCTTCGAAAATCACAAGACCGCGGGCAAGACGGGCCTCGAACGCCGGGGAATTGCGCCGGACGTTTTCAATCCATACGCCATTGTCGATATCGTAACGCTCCCTGATCTCGTCGGTGAGTGGTGTCACCGTGAGTCCCGACTTCTCGAGCGTTACAGGTTCGTTCGGGTCGACCTTCTCTTTTTCAATACGAACGGTGGTATCGGCATCCTCATCCTCATCACTGTCTCTGCCTTTGAGTACCACGGATTTCGTAATGTATTTTCCGCCACGCCAGATTTTCAGTTCCACCGTCTCGCCGGGGTGGCGCATGCCGACACGCGCCTGAAGCTGATTGGCGGTTTCCACGGGTTTGCCGTCGACGGCGACAATGGCGTCTCCTTCCACGATCCCTGCTGCCTTGCCGGCACCGTCGTCGAGGACACTTTCGACGAGGACACCCTTGAAGACATCCATGCCGAGTGCATCAGCCTTTTTTGCATCGATATCGGAAATATTGATGCCGATAAAGCCGCGTTCATATTTCCCGTGCCGGATCAGTGACTGGGCCACGGTGCGAGCCATGTTGATCGGAACAGCGAAACTGTAGCCGACAAAAGTGCCTGACCAGTTACTGGCAATTGCCGTATTGATGCCGACGACCTGGCCATTCAGATTCACCAGTGCGCCTCCGCTGTTGCCGGGGTTCACTGCGGCATCAGTCTGAATGAAATTTTCTATGCCGAGCCCCCCGCGAGCCCGCAGAATACCGATATTGCGGCTGATGGCGGAAACGATGCCTGCGGTCACAGTACTCGTCAGTCCGAAAGGATTTCCGACAGCCATCACCCATTCCCCGACGCGGACTTCATCGGAGTTCCCGAGTGAAGCGGCGGCAAGATTTGATGCATCGATTTTTATGACTGCGATATCGGTATACTGGTCTTCGCCGACGAGGCGGGCAGTAAACTCACGATTATCGAAGAGGGTGACCATGATGCCTTCCTCAATCGCATGTTCGATGACATGACGGTTGGTGAGAATGTACCCGTCGTCACTGAGAATAACACCGGAACCAGAACCACGGCGAATGTTCGGTTCGCCTTCCCGTTGTGGCAGATTAAAAAATGGATGTGGGCTTTCGCGAGTGCGTCTGTCCTCGGATTGGACCTCGATATACACCACTTGCGGATTGACACGCTGCGCAACATCGCTGAACGCCTGATTCAGTTCCAGGACGCTGGCGGACGGATCGACGGGTGCTTCGGTATTGAATGTGATGCGGGCATCGGCGAACAAACCGGAACTGCCAATACCGCTCACAAGCACTGCACCGGAGACTATCCCTAAGCTCACGAGAAGAATTGCGATAAGAATTGCACGTTTTGACATATTGTTGACCTCCTGATCGGGTAGCGTAAAAGCAATGACAATCGAATTGAAAACAAGTCAATACCGTAACAATTATTCCGTCATAAAAATGCCGCTGATGCAACAAGGGGTAATGTTCAATATCGCATAGTTCATGAAAACAAGTCAAGAAGGTGCAGCGATTTGACCTGGCGCATCTCGGGCATGTGGAAGGCACAGTGTCCCTGCAGCAATTGCAGCCCTTCTTTCGCCGAGTGCGTTGTGATCTGCAATGTCGTCCTGTGCATCGGCGGCTGTCCGTCGAGTGCACGCAAGGCCTCAAGGGTTTCCCGCCGCACATGATTACTGTCGGTACAGGGGCGGCAGGATCCGCAGAAAAACCCGCCCTGTGAATCGGAAAAGGTCACCTGGTTCTGCAGGTCGACGTGCGAGAGATCCGCGCGGCAGTGCACGCAGTGCCGGACATCGAGTCCCAGTCCGAGCGCATGTATCAACCGAAGCAGATACTGCAACAGCACAACAGCGGGGGTGGTATCGCTGCTGTCCAATGTGGAGAGTGCTTGTTCGAGCACTGTGTACAACTCCGCATGCGCTTCCTCGCCGTGTACTGTCGCAGAGATGTAATCCAGCAGCACGAAGCCGTACATCAGGCGGTCGGCATGATCGATGATACCGCGATACTGCCGGATGAGATCGGCCTGTGTCAGCAATTGCAGATCGCGTTGTTCCTTCTTGTACATGACCACACTACTGTGGCTCATGATGTCAAGTGCTGCACCAAATTTCGATTTCGCACTGCGCGCGCCCTTGACAATGACGCCCATACGACCGAAATCCCTGGTGTACAGCGTAAGGATTTTGCTGGTCTCCCCGTATTTCATGCTACGCAGGATAATGGCGTCAGTTTTCACAATCATGGCCATTCCCTGATTACGGATGTGGGTCATGCAGAGTTTCAGTGAACGGTGGGGTAAGAAGTCCCCTCTCCGTTATAAATCCTGTGATCAATTCTGAAGGAGTCACATCAAAGGCCGGAGTGTAGGTGTCGATGCCTTCGGGTGCGATCCATGTATCACCGATACGTGTGATCTCTTCGCCGGCGCGTTCCTCGATGGGGATGGCATCTCCGGATTGCAGTGTCATATCCATCGTCGAAAGCGGTGCGGCGATGTAAAACGGAATTCCGTGATGCTGCGCGTTCACTGCCAGCGCGTAGGTGCCGATTTTGTTGGCGGTATCGCCATTCGCCGCGATGCGGTCCGCTCCCGTGATGGCCACCTGTACCCGTCCCTGGCGCATGAGCATGGCCGCCGTTCCGTCGGTAATGAGCGTCGCGGGGATGCCGTGTCTGAGTAATTCCCACATCGTCAGTCGCGCACCCTGGAGCAACGGACGCGTTTCGTCGGCGAAGACATGAATATCTCTTCCCTGACGATGCGCTGCAAGCAGGACTGCGAATGCCGTGCCGTCGCCTCCTGTCGCCAGCGCACCGGTGTTGCAATGCGTGATGACTCCGGCATGAGGTGGAATGAGCGTCACGCCATGTCGACCGATGGCTGTGCAACGTCGGGCATCATCAGCATGAAGCGCGCGGGCTTCCTCCTCCAATACGGTGGTGAGCGTCTCGGGAGATTGCCGGCGACCGAGAAGCTTCCGCATGCGCCCCAACGTCCAGAACAGGTTCACCGCTGTCGGACGTGTCGCGGCGAAGGCATCACATACACTGCACATGCTGTCGTAAAAAAGATCATAATCAGACTGTTCTGTATTTATCCATTCCCTTGCCGCCAGAGTGAGACCGTAGGCTGCAGCGATACCGATCAGAGGGGCGCCGCGGAGGCGAAGGGATCGGATTGCCTCGATAACGATGCGATAATCGGCAGTGTCGATCATGATCGTTTCACGAGGCAGCCTGGTTTGATCGAGGAAGCGCAGCCCTGATGGGGTCAGCGAGATTACCGTGATAGTATCATTCATCCGTTCCGCAAATCTGGTGGATGCATTCTCTGGAAACGTTAAACGGGTTCCGGGCAAGCCCGGGGGTATTGCTCCCTTGAACAGGGGGCGCTGATTGTCGGGACGCGTTCAAAAGCCGCACATCGCACGGAAGGTCGTAAAGCGCTCGGTCAGCGCGTCCGTATTGAGAGTACGGATGCCGTCAATGCTGAATTCCTCGACGCAGAAGGATGCGAGGACACTACCGTAGACGACGGCTTTGCGCATATTGGCGACGCTTACATCATTCGAACGTGCCAGCCAGCCAATGAACCCGCCCGCGAATGTGTCGCCTGCGCCTGTGGGATCCTTGATCGCCTCAAGCGGGTAGGCGGGAGTGGAAAAATAATTATCCTTCGAAATCAGCATGGCGCCGTGTTCCCCTTTTTTTATGACGACCACTTTCGGACCCATGCGTATCATTTTCTTCCCGGCGACGATCAGATTACGTTCATTGGTGAGCATACGGGCTTCCTCATCATTGAGGATAAGCACATCCACTTTCTTGAGTACCTCCCGGAGTTCCTTTCTGCTGATATCGATCCAGAGGTTCATCGTGTCGCAGACGACGAGACGGGGATCCTCGATTTGTTCGAGAACCTCCATCTGCAGAGCGGGATGGATATTGCCAAGGAGCACATATTCACTTTTTTTCCATTCCTCGGGAATCACGGGGTGAAAATGCTCGAACACACCAAGATCGGTGTACAGTGTATCACGTGTGTTCATATCCTCATGGTAGCGCCCTCCCCAACTGAAGGTTTTACCTTCGGCCATGCGGATGAGCCCGAGCAGATCGATATTGCGCGAGGTGAGATAGGTGATATGTTCTTCGGGGAAATCGGCTCCGACGATACCGACACAGCGCACATCTTCAGTGAGATAACTCGCGGCGATGGAACAGAAGGTGGCCGAGCCACCAAGGGCGCGTTCCATCTTGCCAAACGGGGTTTCCAGGTAATCAAGTGCAACGGAACCGACGATAAGTACGGACATGCATTCTCCTGTAAGGTAGGGAAGCGGGGTGAGCAGGCGCTCAGCCTCTTTCCTTCATCGAGATAATCAGTGATTTCGCTTCCTCGAGTATACGCAACATGTGATCGTGAATTCGTCCGTTGCTGGCGAGAAAGGGGAGTTTATAAATATCATGTTCAGCGCCGCTGAAGTCGGAGACGCGTCCCCCGGCTTCTTCGATGAGAAGATGTCCCGCCGCCTTGTCCCATGGCTGTAATGACACTTCCCAGAAGCCATCGAGACGTCCCGCCGCGACGTAGGCACAGTCCAGAGCTGCGCTTCCGAGGCGCCGTATGGCTTGTGCTTCCTTGAGAAAGCCGATGAAGCGTTCGTAACAGAAATCCGGGTTTTCCCGGATATTGTACGGAAAGCCGGTCACCAGCATTGCTTTTTCAATTCGGGTTGTTTCAGAGACACGAATGCGCCTGCCATTGAGAAACGCGCCTTTTCCCCGTTGCGCGGAAAACATCTCGTCACGGATGGGATCATAAATGACGCCCAGTTGTAATTCTCCGTTGAATTCGAGCGCTATAGAGATGCTGAATATGGGAAAGGCATGCGTATAGTTCGTCGTTCCGTCCAGTGGATCGATGAGCCACTTATAGGCAGCGGAGGTGTTTTGTTTTCCGCCCTCCTCACCGAGAATGCCGTGATCAGGAAACGCGGTGAGCAGGATATCGACAATGCGCAATTCCGCGTTACGATCAGCTTCGGTGACGAGGTTGAACTCCTGATCGTGCTTGATTTCGATTTCCCGGAGGGCTCCGAGGTGGTGCTGGAGGATCGTCCCCGCTTCGCGCGCGGCATAAAGGGCGGTATGGAGCATGTGGTCGTGTTTCATGTTTTCAATCTTACAAGGTAAGGAAAGCAGGTGATACAGGGAAAGTCACAGCACCCTACTATCTTTCAACCGTATTGCGTATTTTCCTCTATCCGTTTGTACACGTCAAATATTTCTCAGAGGTTTATCCATGAAAATAGGGGTGCTCACGGGTGGTGGCGACTGCCCGGGCTTGAATGCTGTCATTCGCGCGATCGTACGTGTTTCATTGAAACTTGGCCATGAAACGGTCGGCTTTCGCAATGGCTGGAAGGGGTTGCTGGAGAATCACAGCATGCCGCTCGGACGCGAGGAAGTCCGCGGTATTCTTCACCGTGGTGGGACCATACTCGGAACCTCACGCACGAATCCCTACCGTGTCGAGGAAGGCGAACAGAAACTGCTGCAGACTCTGGAGAGCAACGGTATCGATGCACTGATTCCTATCGGCGGTGAGGACACTCTCGGCGTCGCCGTAAAACTCGCCAATGCCGGTGTCAAACTGGTTGGTGTGCCGAAGACTATCGATAATGACTTGATGGGTACGGATTTCACCTTCGGTTTCGATACAGCGGTCAACATCGCCATGGAGGCGATTGACCGTCTCCATACCACGGCCGAAAGTCACAACCGTGTCATCGTCGTGGAGGTAATGGGCCGTCATGCGGGCTGGATCACCTGGTACGCGGGAATCGCCGGCGGTGGTGACGCGATACTGGTTCCGGAACATCCCTTCAGTGTGGAAGAAGTCTGCGCGCGTATCAAACGTCGACACGACAAAGGCAACAATTTCAGTATCGTTGTGGTGTCGGAAGGTTCAAAAGTGGCTACTGACAGCGCACGCGACGAAGATGGCAGCTATGTGCTGTCCAGTATGAAGAAGGACGCATTCGGCCATGTCATGCTCGGTGGGGTCTCCAAGGTACTGGCCGAGGAAATCGAGGATAGACTCGGGTACGAAGCACGTCACACCGTACTCGGTCACGTGCAGCGCGGCGGTTCCCCTTCCGCCTTCGATCGTGTGCTCGGTACGCGTTTCGGTGTACGCGCCGCGGAATTGGCTGATGAAGGTCGCTTCGGGCGCATGGTGGCCGTTCAGGGAAATGCAATCGTGGATGTCGACATCAATAATATCTCCGGCGGCATCAAGGAGCTCGATCAGGCATTGTATAAAGTCGCGGAATATTTTCTGGACTGATAATATTCGTATCACTATACAGAGGACAGGGATTACTGTGTGCCGCCTCTGTCACCGCACATGTTCCTGCGCGGTGAGGACTGATTACGACGCCTTTCAAACCGTACGACGTGGGAATACAGCTTTTCCAGCATCACAGCACAGCGACAGGACAGAACCATGATGAACGCATTGCAGACATTACGAGACAAGGTAGCCGAATTCGCGGGCAGGAATATCGGTGGTGAGTATCTGGTTCCGTCCCTGTGGATCGACCCTCGCGAACCCGGGGAAGATCGCGTCAGGAAAACCGATGCGGTGAACTTCTTTCTCGAGGGCTTCGATGCGATTCTCGGCCATGGAGACCATCAGGCCGATACGATGGGAAATGCAGGTGAATGGACGCGACACGCTGTCGTCTACAACATATTCACCCGTCTTACGACAGCCTGGGATCATAATGGTGACGGTCGCATCGAACTTGACGATCTGCAGGGCGGGCTGCGGGAGACCGGCACATTTCTCAAAAGCATCGCCATTCTCCCGTATCTGAAGATGATGGGTGTCAATACGCTGCATCTGCTTCCCATCACGATTATCGGTATCGATGGAAATAAGGGGACGCTCGGATCGCCGTATGCCATTCGCAATCCATACAAACTCGATGAACGTTTGTGCGAACCCTTTCATGGTATGGACGTAGATATGGAATTCGCCGCCTTCGTGGATGCGGCCCATCACCTCGGTATGCGAGTCGTGATGGAGTTTGTCTTCCGCACCGCCAGCAAGGATTCGGAATGGGTCACGGATCATCCGAACTGGTTTTACTGGATCGATGCCGATATCCCGGATCGCGACGAGCATCATCCCGATGGATATGGCAGCCCGCACTTCACGGATGAAGAGATGCAGGTTATCCGGCAACGAGTCAAACGGAAGGATTTCAGCAGTCTCCCTCCTCCGGGCATGTCGTATCGGAAGATGTTTCGGGATATGCCATTGGAGATCGTCACCGAGAACGACCGCTATATCGGTATTCTGGAAGACGGAGCGCGTGTGCGTATTCCCGGTGCCTTTGCAGACTGGCCACCGGATGATGTGCAACCACCCTGGGACGATGTCACCTATCTCAGGCTCTATGAGCATCCTGGCTTCGATTATATTGCGTACAACACCATTCGCATGTATGACACGCGGCTTGCAACGGTGGAAAACGAAAATCGCGGGCTGTGGAACACCATCATCAATGTCATTCCCCATTATCAGAAAAATTTCGGCATCGACGGGGTGATGATAGATATGGGACATTCACTGCCGAAGCGTCTCAAACAGTACATGGTTGAACGGGCACGGAAAATGAACCCTGATTTTGCCTTTTGGGAAGAAAACTTCGCGATTTCTGCGCGCAGTCATCAGGAAGGGTATAACGCTGCAGTAGGGTATCTGTGGAGTGATGAGCATCTGCCGCATAAGTTGCAGGAGTTTCTCAAGCTTCTCGATGTACAGGATGTTCCTGTCCCATTTTTTGCGACACCGGAAACGCATAATACGCCACGGGCGGCGGGCCGTGAGGGTGGAATGTGTTTTTCGCGGATGACAATTGTTATCAATGCATTTCTGCCGGCCGTACTCTTTCTCCATCAGGGGTACGAGTTGGGCGAGACCTTTCCCGTCAATACCGGTCTTGGCTTTACGGAAGCTGAAATCGCAGCTCTTCCGGCACACACATTGCCGCTGTTCAGCCAGTCGGCGTTGTGCTGGAATAATTCCGATGAAATGAGCGCACTGATTGCGCAGGTCACGACACTGCGCGAACAGTGGCGCGATATCGTGGTGTCGCCGTCACACAAATCGTTTTATCTGTTTGAAACCACGGCGGAATGCGTACTGTGTTATGTCCGACAATCACAGGATGGCCGAAACGCATTCGCCGTGCTGGCCAATACCGATTGTATCAATGATGTGGAAGCAGTTGTCTGGCTCGACACACAATACGACATATTGACCGATGAGCTCAGCGGTACGGAGATCCACAGGAATGATCAGGAAGGATTCGTATTTCGGCTCCACGCGGGACAGGCGATGGTCTGTGAACTGCGGACGACAAAAATGGAAATCGAGGAATTCGAAGCCTGAACCATTCGGCTGCAACACATTGCCATCAGGCAGTGGCGGAGTTCATCACAATACTGTTGCGTTGTGGAGGTGGCCGTCACATTGCCATGCTCCGCCATCAGGTCAGGGGTGGGGAATCCGGTGAGCGGTAAAAGCGTGTTGTCGGGTAGGCGATTTCAATATCCGCTTCCTTCGCCACCATGTCGAGTATGGCTTCCCAGAGTATCTGCTGACGTGCGCGGCGCTGGCGCGGTTCGACCAGATACCGCATGGTCAGGGTGATGCCCCGGTCCTTCAGTTCCGTGTAGACCGTGGGCGAAAGAGTGGAATAGAAAATCATGAATTTCTTGCTGGCTTCCTGGACACCGCGCTGCGCCTTGTCAGTGAGCGCTTCGGTATGCTCCTCAACGATACGGAGTAACATCTCCTTTGCGCGCTTCCAGTCACTTTCATAGGTCAGGTAGACAGGAATCTCATCCCAGATGTATTCGAAACCCTTGGTGTAGTTGATCTGCGGGGTTGTGAATACCAGGCCATTTGGAATATGGATGACGCGGCCCGTACTCTGGTCGGCATCGACCCAGTTCCCGATTTCATTGAGTGTGAACTGAAAAATCCGCATGTCGATCACGTCTCCGGAATATTCGCCGATCTGAATGCGGTCGCCGACGTCGAAGGGCCGGCGCCACAGGAGGAAAATCCATCCCGCAAGTCCCGTGACCACATCCTTGAGCGCAATTGCAATACCGGCGGAGACCAGCCCGAGAAATGTTGCCAGAGAGTGAACGCCTTCGAACCAGATGCGACCGATGACAATGAATGCCAGTCCTGCGAGAATATACGTGGTCCCTTTCTGCCATTGATATCGGGTACGGACGCTGGCCGTTCTGTTCCAGACGATTTTCAGCAGAATGAAGCGGATAATGACAATCACGGCAATGACGATGCCACTCGTGAGCAATCTTTCCTGAATATGTGGGGGCAGCCCGACAGTATGTTCCAGCCACTCCACGGCGGTTTCGAGGACGCCAATGAAAAGAACAATGATACTGGTATCGTGCATAAGATGAATCGGCTCTGGTATTACGTGGAGGAAATATACGGGAAAAATCACACCGATACAGAAATGACGAAGGGCGGAGCAGGCCCGCCCGTCGTCATTATTGTGAGCTGCTTCGGTATGGCGCTTCGAAAGAGGCCGCAGTTCAGGGTGTCAGGTCATCGGCTATTGAATCCGTCTCGTCGATACAACGGTGTTTCAGCGCCAGGGCGTCGGCAATCGTACGCCAGTCGAATGTCCCGACATTCCCGTCATTGTGTACCGCCACGAATATGCCTTCGTCGAAGCCGGCGAAGGAACGCTGCGTTATGGCAATGCCATCGGTGTTTGCTGTGACTGCGGCCTGGAACGCTCCGATATGTGCGAGTGTGACTCTGTCGAAGATGTGGAAGGTGTTGTCGGCCATGTCCTGATCGGTGCAGATGTAATATCCGCTTCCGTCGGGACATGTGAACAGGACGACCCCTTCCGGTTCATATCTGAACACGTCGCTACCAAGGATCTCGCCGGTGAATGCACCGTCAAGATCGTAAATCTTGATGTCATTGTTTTTGTTGTATTCATCGGCGATCAGTAAGCGATTGTGCAGCGTGTCGACACAGATTGATTCGACGAGCTGCAGAACACCATTGCCCGTTGTTGCGCCGAAGGCATGCAGCAGACTGCCGGTAACCGTATTTTCTTCCACACTCAACTGAAAGACCTTGACGCGCTCGCCGAGTTGCCCGGGGGGAGGAATGCTTCCGTCCGGCATTTCGTAATTATCTGTCACGTAGAGTATGTACGTTGCAGCGTCGCGCCGCAACGCGATGCCGTAGGGTTTGACCAGGTCCGTCTCGCCGAAACTGCCGAGGACAGTCCACTCCGGCAACCGGAACACCTGCAGTCGGTGATTGTCGCGTTCGACTACAATGGCGAGATCATCAACGACGGCGATGCCATTGGGACGGGAAAACTGTCCCGGACCGCTGCCGCTGACACCGACAGCGCGGACGAGTTCTCCGGTCACTGCATCATGGACCAATAGCCGGTCAGTGGATTTGCAGGTCACGATGATCCAGTGATCTCCCGCTTCGCCGTGCCAGATGGCAGGGGAGTCTACATTGTCTTCTTCATTGCGTTCCGTCATGTATACTTCCTCGACAACGGGAAAGCGCGGGCTCTCTTCCGTGCGGGAATCATCACCCTGTTCCCGGCCGCCGCAGGCGACAAACAACACCGTTGCAAGCAGCAGCAGGCCAAGTGTTCGTTTTTTCATTATCTGTCGTCCTTCTTCTGTTAAAGGTCAAATTTGATTCCTGCCGTGAAGCGGCGGTTGTAAAACTCCGCCTGGGCTGTTCTGCTGCTGTCACCCGCATAGAAGCGCAGGGGCTGGTTCAGCAGGTTGTTTGCCTCCAGAAAGATACGGAGCTGTGAGGTGATGGCAAACGAGGCGTTGACATCGAGGTAGGTGACAGCATCGTAATACCGTTCCAGGCCGGGGGTGAGGTCAAGCATATTCGGGTCGAGATACGGACTTGAATAGTTGAAGGATACCCCGAACGTCGTGCGACTGTCCTGATACGTCAATGCAGCATTCAATATCCGTCACCTTGCCTCGGATGGTGCCGGTCTCCTGGGCCAACGCGCCGCCGCTGATAAAGATGAACAGTAAGACTGCGAAAGGGCCGGGAAGCAGGTGAGACGATGTGCTCGCTGAATGGAACATTCAGATAGAATGTTCGTCTAACGGATTGTGTATTTCGAACATGTTTCACAGACTCAAGGAGACCGCCATGAAACCATCGTGCATATATGTTCTGCCGCTCCTGCTCTTGCTGACAATTCCGGGGAGTGCTGATGCTCATGCAGCGGTCATGAAGGAACTGCCTGCGCTGGCACAGGAGGAACCGGGTGCCTGGCTGGGGGTGCGCATCACAAGTTTTCGAAAGAGCAGCAGATCGACTGATGAGAACGCACAGGCGGAAGGAGTGTATGTAGAGGAAGTCGTCAGCGGGAGTCCAGCCGAACATGCCGGAATAAAGGCGGGCGATCGTCTGCTCACATTCAATAATAGTACGATCGATCGAAGTCGCGATTTGATCAACGCGCTTGAAATGATGACGGAAGGTGACCGTGCCACGATGACGTTGCTGCGAGGAGGAAAGCAGGAGACCGTTGAAGTGGTATTGGGCGCAGCGAAAGAGCGCCCGCTCGCTCTGCACAAGCGTATTCGTATTCCCCGTTCGGTGCGTCCCCCGATCATCACAACCCCCGGCTTCTCATCCAGTGGCGGAAACCATGGATTGCGCCTGGAGACATTGGGATCGCAGCTTGCCGGGTATTTTAATGTTCCCGATGGGAAGGGCGTGCTCGTCAAAGCGGTGAAGGAACAGAGTGAGGCCGACAAGGCGGGCTTCCAGGCGGGTGATGTTATCATTCATGCGGGGAAGAAGACCATTGAGAATGTCAGGGACATGAGGAGTGTTCTCGGTGCCTTCGACGCGGGTGAGAAAATTCCTGTCGCAATCATCCGGAAGGGCAATGAGATGACGCTGGAACTGACGGCGGTGGAGGCACGAAACGCAGCTGGGTATGACTCTGCTTTCGATATGCTCGGGGATATGCTCCCGCGCGTGCTTCACTACAAATTCAATGGTGATCGAATGGAAGAACTCGACGATTTCGAGGATATGGGCATCGATATCGATATGAGTGAAATCGATGATGCTGTACGACGTGTGCGTATCATTCTCGACGGAAAAAAAATCGAACTTGAAGGGCTGGGAGAACGTCTCCGCGAACATTTCGATTCATTGCGTGAGGACATCGACGTGGATGTCGATGCTGTGGAAATTCGTCACCGGAAACTGTAGTCAGCGTTATCAGACAATTCTCATATGCCACGCCCCTGCGTGCAGACAGGGGCATGTTCTGTCATGACGGGACAACCGTGCGTTTATTTCCACCCGAATCCCATACGATCGCACTACAATGCATGGATGCGTATGGTCTGCATGTGCATTCAGGAATGTGCGTCCTTGTTCCTCCCCGTCAGATCATCTCCCGGTGAGCTGTTGCGGTAGCGTGCATGCGTAGCTGCTTTGGCTAACTGTCGCTCGATGATGAGATCAGCCAGGGCGACGGGCAACACGGGTGGGGCATGTGCGCGGAAGGTCTCCTGCACAACCTGTTCCTCCACATCGACACGGTAGAGAATATGCATCAGGCGTTCGGTATCGTGTCTGAGAAGGTATGTGATCCGCTCGGCAAGGGTGTCGCGCAATGTCGATATATCCGATATCACTACCGCCTCGCTACTGTCCGTGTCGAGGTCGAATTGTGTGGTGATGACACGTTGCACGGCAATGAGATGTGCGTTCATATCTTCCATGATGGTTCCCGTTGATCAGCAGGATACTTTGTTGGCCGCGCTCCGGTATCCGTACCGGAGAAGTGTTGTTACGCCGGAAAGCTATCGGAGCAGATACTGCTCGAAAAAGAGGATTGTCGCCCAGGTAAAATAATCACGATTTGCTTTTTTTGCGAAGCCGTGTCCTTCGTCACTTGCGAACATCGTCCAGACCGGAATATCCTGCTGCTCGACGGCACGGACAATCTGCCGTGCCTCGCTTGCAGGCACCCGCGGATCGTTTTCTCCCTGCGCAACGAACAGAGGGGCACGAATGCGGTGCGCGTTGGTCAGCGGTGATATGCTTGTGAGAAACGCCCGCATTTCTGCATCCCGCTCATCACCGTACTCGGCCCGTCGCAGATCCCTCCGGTAGTCCTGCGTGTGCTCCAGAAACGTGACGAAGTTGGAGATTCCCACGATATTGACGCCGCAGGCGATGCGTTCGGGGTAGTGGACAAGTGAAGCCAGCACCATGTACCCGCCGTAGGATCCGCCGAAGACGGCGACCCGTTGTCCGTCGAGTGCCTTTTCTGCGTCGATCCAGTCAAGCAGTGCGCCGATATCACGGACGGAATGCTCGCGATTGTACGCGTTGTCGAGAGCGAGCCAGGTTTTTC
Organism: Bacteroidota bacterium; assembly: GCA_018224345.1. Taxonomy (GTDB): domain Bacteria; phylum Bacteroidota; class Ignavibacteria; order SZUA-365; family SZUA-365; genus SZUA-365. The sequence continues at coordinate 3,221 of JAGTUW010000147.1, read as the reverse complement.
CGTAGCCGGAGGAGCCGCGGACATTCGGCAGAATGACGGCGCAGCCGAGTTCCTGTACCCAATAATGAATAGTCGAGGAAAAGCCCGGCCGGGATTGTCCTTCCGGACCGCCGTGAATACTGATGATGACCGGAACCGGGCCCGTTGCATTGTCCGGCAGGAAGACGAAGGCGGGAATCATACGTTGAGAACCGTCGTCCTCCAGATCGAACGTCGGGTAGTGGATGAGCCTGGGTGTGACGAAGTGTTCGGTGTTGAGACCGCCGACCTCGCTGAATGTCCATTGTTCGAGTGTGCCCGATCCGGGATCGATGGTCCAGACATCGGTGGGACTGTCCACCGTATTGATATTCAGAGCAAGTTGCGTACCGTCCGGACTGAAGCGGAGTCCGCCGATGCGACCGGTAGGGAGCGGGTCGTGTCGCACAGGCACATAATCGGGCAGACGGAACAGATGCAGGACGCTCAGACCATGTTCATTCGTCGTGTACGCCAGGTGGCGTCCGTCATCGGAAAGCGAGAGCCCCTCGATATTCCATTGCAGTGCGGGAGTGATGCAGAGTCTTCGGCCTGTCGCGACCTCATAGGCATGCAACTGACGGAATTCGTCACTCTCATCCGAAGTGTAGAAGAGGGTTCGTCCATCTGGTGTCCACTCGAAGCCGCCATAAGACACAGGCCGGTCTTTCTCATACAAGGGCACCATTTCTCCGGTCTCCAATGTGAGGAGGTACGGGCGTGATTCATTGGCGGAGATGTAGCGTGTGACGACCATGCGCTTGTCGTCAGGCGACCATTCCCGCGCGCTCCATGACCCTTCCCGTTCCGTCAGCCGGCGCGCTTCTTCAGGCGCGTCAGGAGGCAGAATCCATACGTCCATGTCTTTTCCGTTCCGCCGATTCGAAGAAAAGGCTATGGCGGAACCATCATTCGACCATCTTCGTCCGGTATTGCGGCTTTCGCCGTCGGTCAGCAGTCTGCTGTGGCCGGATGTTCTGTCGAAATAAAAAAGCTGGTAGAATTCACCTCCTCCGACATCCCGTGAAAAGACGAAGCCGGATCTAGCCGGTCGCGGGTCGGGTGATGCACCGGACACCGGCTCGTCGAAGAAGGTGAGTTGTCTCCGCGCCGCGCCGGGAGCGGCGACATGATGTACCTGCGTGGTGTTGGCGAAGCGTGTTGCGATGTACATGCCTCCGTCCCTGTCCCAGCCGAGACAGCTGGCGGAACGTACATCCTGGTATTGTTTCGTGCGTTCGACAACATGCATGGGAATGGGGGGTATGCCCGAGACTTCGAGGTTGTCACCCGGCAGGACCTGGGCGCCGCCGGGAAGCGTGCAAATGAATATGAGGAGAGCAAGGAAGTATTTCATCTGGCAGGAAGCGGTACTGTGGTGAATATGTGACATCGCGAAGCGACAGAAAAAAGTATCACTATTCCGCGAAGTGCACAAAAGTTCTCCGGGCGAAAAAAAATCGCCGGAGACCCGGCGATCAAATGGTATCGTACTGTTATGACAGGCCTACCTGGACCAGGACGCTGATCAACGCGGCATCTGTGCGCCGAGGCCGTTCAGATTACCGAAGAGATTCAGCGCATCCTTCCAGGGGTACTTGTTCGCAAACATCGTAGCGGAAGATTGAATCTTCCCCTGTTTGTTCAATCCCATCGCAGCGCGCCACTGATTTGCCGGCGAATCGGGGTCAAAGTCCACCTGCTCACTGTAGCGGGCGCTGAGATACCCTTCGAGATAGTCCTTGTTCACATTCAATCCAGCGGGAATCTCATTTCTGTTTCTTTCGATGCTCGCAACATCCAGGTCTTCGAAATCTGCTGCGTCAACACGGAGGCGTGTATTACTCCCGCGGGTAATGCATACATGCAAGATCGATCCGCTCCCGGGCAGGGCAGCCGACATCGGCTCGCCCGCATCAGTTTTCTCAGTCACTTTTTCTTTTTTGCTGGTGACGACTTCCCGGGCGGCTTTTTTGATATCCCGGGATGAAGGAATTTGTGCGTGGCTTTCCGGCGGAAAGATGATCAGGAGCGTGTTGCGGCGGGACTCTCCGCAGCAGCGACGGCATTGCGGGCTGCCCGCCCGACGAAGCGTGGGGTGGCCTGCCAGAGGCTGTCAATGCGGGCCATGTGTTGCTCGAATGCAGGCATGCGCTCTTCCGGGAGGCGTTTCAGGGAGGGGTTTTTCACGCGGCGCGGTGGTGTATAGACCCCGTTGACGAGGTATTCGAAATGCAGATGGGGACCAGTGGAGTACCCTGTACTGCCGACGGCCCCGATTGTCTGCTGCTGGCGCACTCCCTGCCCGCGTTTGACATATATTTTCGAAAGATGTCCGTATCGAGTCACCACACTGCCGGAATGGCGGATCTCGATGGTGTTTCCGTAGCCGCCCTTCCATCCTGTGAACGTCACCGTTCCGGAACCCACTGCCCAGACAGGTGTTCCTGTCGGTGCGGCGTAGTCGATCCCGGTATGCATTTTCCGCTTTCCGGAAATCGGGTGGGTACGCATTCCGAAACCGCTGGTGACGCGCAGGATGCTCAGTGGTGCACGTTTGAAGGCCTTCTGCAGATTCTCGCCATCCGGTGCGAAATATCCCGTGCTGTCGCTCCCGCTCAGATCGAAGCGGTAGCCGATGACGCGACCGGTGATTTCGCCATCGTACTCCGCCGCGAATATCGGACCGTATCCGACGATTTCTCCATCCAGCATGTGACGCTCGACGAGAATACGGAAGCGGTCGCCGACACGGGGGTCAAAGATGAAATCAATATCGTAGCCGAGAACATCCGCGTAATTTTCGACGAGCTCCGGAGTTTCGCCCATTCCGCGGATGGTATTGTATACCGAACTGCGTATATGGCCTTCGATGGACCGCAGCTCCCGCTCGACCGGTGTCTCCCATGTGCGTGCGTACAGTGCGCCTTCCTCGTCCGGCAGTATCCAGTAACTGCGCAGACGGCTTGCATTGTAGCGGAAGGCGTGCAAGAAACCCGAGGAATCAATCTGTGCGGTGAATGACTGACCGGGACGACAGGCACGGAAATTGAAATCCACATGGTCGAGATGCTTCCGAATCGTGTCGGCCATGGGACGCGTGATACCCGCACTCAGCATGGCTGTGATGAACGGCATGTTGGGACGCACCTCGCCATGCAGTTCTATCAAGCCCTCGGCGGCGGGTTCGGTGCACAGTTGTG
>JAGTUW010000146.1 GCA_018224345.1 Bacteroidota bacterium | reverse complement strand
TCATCAATTCATCAAGGCATACACCAAGACAGCAGCCTGTCGAGATAATATCAGTGAAGAATTCGCACGCAGCGGCACAGGAACGTGAAGCTGCTTCACTCATTGTTCGAATACAACATCGATTCAACGCCGTTATAGCCTTTTATATTCCGGCACGATATTTGATTTCTATATAATTGACAATACCCTCCATCATCATACCCAAGGAGGAAGTCATGAAGACTCTCATTCTCACCTTCGCACTGCTGCTCGCGCTGCTCGAAGTCGCTCCCGCACAGATTCTTTACGCCAGCAGCACACACGCATCATACCGGCTGGCGGACACCCCCGTAGTCATCGCCTGGAAATACGAGAACGGCTGCGTCTGGTTCTGCTTCCGGGAAAATCCCGATATGCCGTATGACATCCTCGAGGATGTTCCGTGGCGCCGCACATACGACACAGGGCCGAAACTCACACCGGTAGACGCGCGCATTCCCAGCGGCATTCACACCGGACGCATCGAACCGTACGGGGACACCTACCGGCTCACGTTCACGTACAGACTCTGGCCGATTGTGTACGGAGGGCGCATCGAGTGGATTACCGAGACCTATCGTCTGGCCGGACCTACGCTGGATCCGAACACTATCAGCATCCCGCAGGACGAGTATGACGCCGTTATAGAATTCTTCGAAGTCCTGCCGGAGCAGGGCATCGTCACATTTCCGTTCATAGTTTTGCCGGACATCGTCGAAGAGGAAGTGCTCGACAGGCTGATAGCGGCCGGTGATCAGGAATCGATTGATCGCATTGCCGACGAAATCCTGTACTGGCACCCACTGGCAATGTACATTCTCGAAACCGGACTGGTACCGGAGATCGCGCGCGGAGACGGACATATCATCGTACCCGAGCACAACGTCAGGCGATACAGGCACAGCGGAGTATTATACAACGTCTACGACGACTGAAGATGCAGGAGCCCCGGAGAAACCGGCCTTGTGCCGGTTTTATATTATCTGCTTCATCGTATGCTATCTTTCGCCGGACTATTCGGTTATATATAATATTCTCTGCGACCCGGTACTTCATCGCTGCGGAGACATATCGCAGCGGAGGCAGGCAATTTCTCTGTGATGCACTGTCGTTCGGCTGCCCCGGGAAATGGTGAATATATTGTTCAATGAAACACGTACACTGCCAGCACGATAATGACGACGGTCGTGACAAGGGCTATTCTGCCGAGTGGCGCTATTTTGCGCAGATGCGTGTCCGCATCACCCTGTCGAGCTTTCCGAACCTTTGCGCTGATAATTCCGAGGAGGGCGCCGAGTACCAGTACCAGGGACAGTTTCGCAATCAGCATCGGAGACGCAGGCAGCATGTTCCAGTACGGTGTCATCAGATATCCTCCGGAGATAATCAGCAGGGCCAGGCCGATATGTCCCATATTGTTGAGGGCGAAGGATTGCAGCCGGAATTTCCGGGCATCCGCTGCATCCATTCGTGCTGCGGCTTTGCCGAGAAACAGATGGGCGAAGCTCGTTCCCAGTCCCATGGCCAATCCGATGAAATGAACGATGAGCATGATATCACGCATGGCACTCTCCTGTTCTGTATATGAAAACATCACCGCATTCCCCGCGACGCGGCAAGCGGGTACGGTCATGTCGGTTGATGCGGTCAGTATACGCATTCGCTGTGATGCAGGCAATCTCCACTGTAGGGGTGGATTGCGCAGACGTCAGATGACATCCCGTTTTCTTGCTTCTGAAACACGGGGAAGTTATGTTCCACGCATGAGAAAAGGATCCGGATTCATATGCTTTCCCTGCGCTTGCAGCCGACGCATGTCGCGGTTTCTCCTGCTGCTTTTTTCGGCGATATTTCTCCCGTCTGTTCAGGCCGGAGCACAGGACACGGTACAGCCCGGACGGGCAGACATACTGCTCAAGGATATCCGCATTGTCGGTCATGACTGGTTGAAATACGGTACCGCGCCAGCTTCCTGGACATGGAATGATGCGTTGACCGCCGGTGGCATCATTGGCGGGACGGCTGGACTCATGTTCTTCGATGAGCGGATTCGGGACGCGACAATCAGGGATCGGAGATCCGATCTGTATGCCGCCTCCATCGACCTGGCATGGACCGGCAACCTGGTGATTGCGGATATTGCATCCGGCCTTGTCTATTTCTCGGGTTTGTTTTCCGGCGACGATCATATACGCGTTACGGGACGCATGATGGGGCAGTCCCTTCTTTACTCAGGCTCCGTCGCGCTTATGCTCCGTTTACTTTCGGGACGCCGTTGGCCTGCGGCGAACGAGGGGGCCTTTTCATTCAACGCCTTTCCACCCGACGATACCTACCATGCCTTTCCATCAGGTCACAGTGTCGTGGTATTCTCACTTGCAACGATTCTGGCGGAGAGAATCGATTACTGGCCGGTATCGGTACTGCTTTACGGTACCGCCATTGCTGCGGGGCTCGGTCGCATGTACCTCGATCAGCACTGGGCTTCCGATGTGTTTTTAGGGTCTGCGCTGGGCTACACGACGGCGCGCTTCGTGCTTGCACGCGAGAAGCAACGGCAGTCAGGCAATCCGGAAACATCACGAGTGACACTGCATCCACAGGCCGGCGGTGTGATGCTCGTAGTCGGATTCTGAGGGTGATTACCTTGATACCCTCATCCTACACACAAGGCGTGGTGCATATCATCACGTGTTGTGTTATACTGAGCATCCTTTCTCCTTCAGTGCGATGATCTGCACTTCGCACGATAATTATGCCGGGGGTCATTTTGCGTTGCTTTTCCGGATTAGAGGAGTTCGGCTGCCATCAGTGTAGTGCGAAGCCGGGCCTTCACCACTGCAGTCCATCAACGGCGCCTGAACAACTCATTCACTTTCGGACGATGATGCGTCCGATCTGCATGCCCGTTGAGGTGGGGAGAATCAGAAAATACATCCCGGATGTGAGATCGCGTGTATCAATACTGAATTCGCTCACCATACCACCTGCCGAAGCACGTCCCACTGTGACATCGATGCTGCGGACAAGACGCCCCAGTTGATCGCGCAGTTGGCATACACCCTGAAAGCGGTCTCCGGCAAGGCGGACCTTCACACGGTCATGTGCGGGTTGCGGGGAAAGCTGCAATTGCACGCTGTTGGCCGTAACGGGACGGTCCACGTACGTTGTACCGACTGTGCTGAACTCCCTGTAAGCACTGCCGGAAGATTTTTTTCCCGGTGCATGTGCAGTGACGGACCAGAAGTAGGTACTGCCCGCGTCTACGCTGATCGTGGATACGGTATCAGCGATGCCATATACGCTGTACAGTTCTTTGTCAGCGAAGAGCGGAGTACTCGCGACAAGAAGATCGTACGTCGTAGCTTCCGGAACGCTTTGCCATATGAAATTCACATTGACCGGCACATTCTTCGCCCCGAATTCGGGCTGCACAAGCTTTATCGCACCCAGGGTGCCACCATGAATATCCTCCGGAGTACTGAATTTCACCGGTTTGCTCCAATCGCTGCCCGAAGCGTCGTCTGTCGCACGGACGCGCACGAAGTAATCCCTGTCTGTCTGCAGTTCATCATTCAGCAGTACCACTGTATCCGCTGTCTGCCACTGACGCTTCAGTTTTGAAGTTTCAAAGATGTGGTGCTTCATGGCGTTGCTCCGGTCATCCTCGGCCAGTTGCAGCACGTATCCTGATGCGCCGTCGATTGCCGTCCAGTGTGCCTGTCGATGAAGTGCGGAGTCACCCTGTTCGATGGTGAGCAGCGGCGGACGCAGCACGTCGGCGCCGGTCATTGTCACGATAACGCTCATCGTCACCGCCACAGCCGAATGCCGTGTCGGATAACACACATTGCCTATGGCCGGATCGAACAGTTCATACGGTTCATATTCCTTCGTCCAGGAAAAACCGCCGTCGGTCGTGCGGAGTATTCGCCCCCACTGCCCGACCGCGATACCGTTGTTCGCATCACTGAAATCCATCGCATTGATGCCGAAATTCGGTTTGATCGCGCCTTCGTATATCTTCGTCCAATTCTTGCCATCATCATCGCTGCGATATACAAAATCCAGCATGGTATCTCCAGTCCCGGTACTCTGCTTCGCGGCGGCCCAGAGCAGTGATCCGTCGTGCGTGCTTATTCCCCGCACAGTCGTATTTGGTGGCAGCTCATGCGGTGGTTGCCAGCTCTGTCCGAAATCAGTTGAAACATACAGTGCGTTACTTGTGGTCAGAATCACTTTATCATTGCCCGGAAGCAACAACTGTCGAACGACCGGATCAGGCCGGGGGCGTGCCAGCCAGGACGAGCCGCCATCGGTTGTGATGAGAAGTGCGGGAACGACTTTCCCGCTGTCCGCTGCATAATGCATGCCTGTCATCATACCCCGCTTGGCATCCTGCATGACAAGGATGGGAGCGTAGGCAGGGGGACGCGAATCTGCCAGGGTCACTTCGGACCAGTGCGCACCGCGGTCCACCGAACGAAGGAGGAATGGATACCATTTTCCGTCGCTACGGTGTTC
>JAGTUW010000145.1 GCA_018224345.1 Bacteroidota bacterium | reverse complement strand
TCATATCCGGCCCTTGACATGCTGCGATAGGCGATGGAGCGGCCGTCGGGCGAATACACCGGCTGATTGTCATTGCCCTTGTTGTCCGCGGTGATACAGCGCGCATTGCTGCCATCGATGTTCACCAGCCAGATATCGTTGTTGGTGCTTGTTGCAATCATCGGATCGGTGTTTTTGACAAAGGCAACTTCCTTCCCGTCGGGTGAGGCGACGAAATCGAGTCGCCCGCCGAGATCGATGGGAGGGGTGTCGTAGGGGCCCGGTGTCAGCTCGCGTGGTGTGCCTCCGGCTGCCGGGATGACAAAGACATGACTGTATTTGTCATCTTTCCAGGAGTTCCAGACCCGATAGGGCAGTTTATCGATGAGGCGTGCCTTGACCGGACTGGCGGCTTTTTCCTCGTCACGGATTCTGTTGCAGGCGTCGTCAGGACAGTCCGCATACACATGAGAGGTGTAAAGGAAATGTGTTCCGGTCGGAACCCATTCAAAGGCATCGATACCGGTGGAGATGTCGGTGAGGCGTGTCTGAGCACTGCCGTCGGGCTTCATCGTCCAGATCTGACGGCCCTGCTCGCGGTTTGAGATAAACGCGATGTTGCTGCCATCGGGAGCCCAGCGGGGACGTGTATCGGCTTTCGGTGACGTGGTGAGTCGCTCACTTCCGGTGCCTTCGATATCGACTTTCCAGATATCACTGTTGGAGGTATTGTCTTCGATGCTGTAGTACGTGACAACATACAGGATACTTTCGCCATCGGGAGAGACCTGCGGGTCGCTGACACGGCCCATGGCATAGAGGTCTTCGAAGGTAAAGGGACGTTGGGGTTCATCTTCGAGCAGTTCGATTCGTTCGATCTGTGCCTGCAGCATGGATGTTCCCAGCAGGAAGAGAACGAAGAGACGTAGTAATGTCATGACAGCTTGCTCCTGATAATTCTTCACAGGGATCTATTTTTTTCTGGAAACGACGAAATCGGCCAGTTGAAGCAATGCCGTTCTGGCATCCGAATCGGGGAGAGGGTTCAGTTCCTCTTTTGCGCGATTGCGATAGGACTCCGCAGTTTCGACAGCATAGGAAATCCCGCCGAATTCCTCGACGAAACGAATAATATCGTCGATGTCCTTTCGTTTGACGCCGTTTTTCATGTGACGCAATACGTTTTTTCTCCGCGACGACGGGGCATTGCCGAAGGCGTGAATCAGCGGCAATGTGAATTTTTTTTCCTTCAGATCCCCGCCGACCGGCTTTCCTGTCATGGATTGCGTTCCGGTAAAATCCAGGATATCGTCACGGATCTGGAAAGCGATGCCGAGATATTCGCCGTATTGCCGCAGGCGGGCGACGACATCGTCATCCCCGGTTGCGCTCATCGCACCGATTTCACAGCAGGTGGACAGCAGGGACGCAGTTTTATCGCTGATGATGCGGAAATAGGTTTCCTCGTCGTTACGCAGTTGCCGGGATTTCTGAATTTGCAGGAGTTCTCCTTCGCTCATACGTTTCACCGCGTTGGAGGTACTGCGCAGAAAGGAAATATCGTTGTGCTCGAGGGAGAGCAGGAGGCCACGTGAAAGCACATAATCACCGAGCAGGACGGCAAGCTTGTTTTTCCAGATGGCGTTGATCGACGGCCAGCCGCGACGGGTTTCGGCGTCATCGACCACATCGTCGTGTATCAGTGTGGCGGTGTGCAGCAGCTCGACCAGTGTCGCACCGCGATAGGTCGCATCACCGATGCCTCCACTGGCAGCGGCGGAAAGCATGACAAGTGCCGGGCGAATGCGTTTCCCCTTGCGCTTGACCATGTAGCGTACGACCGCATCCACAAGTCCGACATTCGAAGTCAGACTGCGGCGAAAATGGCGTTCAAACGTTTTGAGTTCCCCTTCAACCGGGGCGATGATGGCATCAAGTTTCAAACGTGCACCTGTTCTTGCCTTTGGTCGGGGAGAATGTCTCCCGGATGTGGTCCATGGTTCGCAGCCACGATTCGCGGCAGAACGGAATGAAACTACTGTCCCACCCGTCTTGCGTGATCGGTGCATTCCTGCTGTAACCAATTGTGCGCTGTTGTTGCGCTGCCTTGCGCTGTTTTTTTCTATATCGCACGCTGTTGTACTCTATATCGCGCGAAGCGTGCGTCCGATAATTCAACGGGAGGGAGTATAATTCTTCCTCGTCCGCACTGGGGTGGGGAGTGCTCATACATTGCGGGGACTCCCTTTCTTCTGACTGAATTTGCTGATCCATATACTGATTTCATAGAGAAACACGAGCGGAATCGCCATCAGCAGCATGCTGAAGGGATCGGGCCCGGGAGAAATAAACGCGGCAACAATGGCGCTGACCACCATCGCATGGCGCCAGTATCTGCGCATGAGTTTCGGTGAGAGAATGCCCAGGCGGGAGAGGAAAAACGAGAGCATGGGCAATTCAAACACCAATCCCGCTCCGATCATCAGTGTGAGGACGAAATCGAAATAGTATTCAATGGAAATGATGTTGTCGATAATCGGTGTACCGAAATGGACGAAGAATTTCAGTGCTGCGGGGAGCACGAGAAAATAGGCGAATGCGACGCCGAGCAGGAAACACAGAGATGTGAACACAACGATGGAGGAAATGTAGCGGCGCTCGTGGGGATACAATCCCGGCGCAATGAATTTCCAGAACTGGTAAATGATGTTGGGCATGCTGATAATGACGCCGCCGAACACCGCTACCTGCATGTAAATCAGAACCTGTCCGAAGGGACGAAGATTCTGAAGATTCATATTGTATTGTGTCGCTGGACGCAGCAGTATGTGTTCCATGATCGGATCGATCACGAACCAGAGCCCCACCGCGCAGATGGTGATGCCACCAAAACTGTAGATGATGCGCCAGCGGAGTTCCTCGAGATGGTCGAGAAAAGACATTTCCCGCTCCTCATCCTTCTTCTTCCCGCGACGTTTTTTCCCATTCTCCTGATCAGACGAATCATCCTCTGGCCGGGACGATTCGTCCTCGTTGGTCGAGGAGGCCTGCTCCTCTTCCCCGGAAGGGTCTGCTGCCGGCTGCTCGTAAGGATTGTCTTCGTTTTCTTCTTTCATTATATACTGTTGTCAAACGGGTTCTCATGTAAGCTGGTAAAATACGAAAAATACCCGTGTGACGTAAGGGGAGGGAAACGATTGCGGGGCAGGGGATGAAACGTGAGAAACCACCCCGCTGTCGCTTCGCTCCTCCGGGGCAAGCGACGGGCAAGAAGGGCAAGAAGAACTTTTTCGAGGGGAAGAATTGCACCACCCCGCTTTCGCTTCGCTTCGGCGGGGCAGGCAGTGTGTCAATGCAGTACGACGAACTTTCGCAGATGCCGGACCGTGCCCGAATCAAGGAGGCAGTAGTACAGACCTTGCGGGAGTACAGGTGCATCGAAGCGAATGGTGTAGATGCCGGGAGTCAGTTGTGTATCCAGTATTCGCGCGACGACATTTCCTGTTGCGCTGTGGATATCGATACGAACCCTGCAATCGGCTGGGATGGAAATATCGATGCTGGCCTCATTTCCGTCGAGAACGGGATTCGGCCAGATTGCCGACATCGTGCATTCATCCGCCACCGGCAGTGCGGCGATATGAACGAGTCGCGCACGCGCATACCCGATCAGGAGCATGTCATGAATTTGTGTTTCGCGGACTTCCGTGGCAGCAACGAGAATCCATTCATCGAGAGTCGCGATGTCTGCCGCCAGAATCCGTGTCCCGCCATGCAGAGCCGATCCTTGTGGATTTCCTGCGGAATCCAGGGCGAGGACATGGATTTCAGCTGTGCCATCGGAGCGCAGTGAGTTGGCAAGTACATAGATGATTCCGTCATCCCCCACGGTCAATGCATGCGGGACATTCATTCCCTGGGAAAGTGCATCGACTGTGAAGGCAAGGACGCCTGTGCAGGCGAAGAAACAAGTGAAAGCGAGGAAGCTGATTCTTTTCATAGCTGTAACTCCATATCGTTGTATGCTCTGGATTCAGGGATCGACGGCGATTATTTCGACTTCCCAGTGCTCGAAAGTGACGGGGCACGTCGTCACGACGGAGACGGATTCGAAGGCCTGCCCCTCGGGAGCAGTGAGCGTGACATGTTGCACGGGATTCACCGGGTCAAGTATGATTTCCTGTTCCGCTATAGTGATACCCGCTTCCTGTCCGGTGATGAAGGCGGGCCCTACGAGACCACCGGCATGTGTGAGTGTGATGGAGAACTCTGTCACATCCCAATGCCTGGAAGGGTCTATCACGTCCTGAATCGTGGTGAAATCGAAATTCATTCCGCCTGCTTCGATGAATAGCTCATTTCCCGTTTTCTGATAGAAAGCGGGAAGCCCCCCCGCTTCGGAATCGGTCATGAAATGCACGGACAAGGTGGCTGTCTGTGTCGCGAGGTCTTTTGCCGTGTACGCACCGAGAGTCACGTCACCGCCTGGAGGCAGATTCCCGTCGGGAATGGAGCTGAAATAGATGTACCAACTCTGGATAAGCAAGCACCACTCTCCATCGATACCCGCATTTCCGTCTATTTCGAGTCCCGATGTCCCGTTTACAATTGCTGTTCCGCCGGCACCACCGTTGCCCGGACCCTTTCCGTCGCCGCCGTCGCCACCGTCACCGGCAATGGCGTCGCCTGTGGCGGATGCTCCAGGCGTGCTTTCTGCATCGCCGCCCGCCCCGCCATTTCCGCCCGAGGCTGCCGGGGGTGTGCAGCAGTGCCCGCCGTTTCCTCCGTTCCCGGCAAGCGTCATTGCACCACCGTCTTCTCCGGGGTGCGTTGTTGCCGCACCACCATCCACAGCTCTTGTGACACTTTCGCCGCGAAGGCCGCCGAAGGCCGTTGCATTCCCGCCCCGCCCGCCATCACAGTTGCAGGTCGTGCCATTGCCGCCTGTGCCACCCGTGGCAGAACCCAGGCCTCCGTTGCTGCCGTTGACAGTTGCACTGCCGGGTTGTGCCTCAATGCCGGTACCGGAGAGTCTTCCGCGTCGGCCATTCGAGGCAAACCCGCGACCGCCATTTCCGCCCCTGGCGAGTGCATCACCGCCGTTTTCTCCAGGACAGCCGTCCTGACCCTGTCGGGGATTGGGGACAGCATTGCCGTGTCCGCCAGATCCCGGATTCGCAGTGGCATCACCGCCGTCTCCCGGTTTGAATTGATCGGCTCCGTTATAGGAATATCCCTGATGGCCGGAGGCGCCGCCGTTTCCACCCCAGGCGATGGCATAACCGCCTTTCCCGCCGACCGCCGTGCTTTCACAGCCATCTGCATTCCCTCCTGCACCGGCGTTTCCCGTTGCGTCGCCGCCCTTGCCTCCCTGGCCACCGGAGAGCGTGACATTGGAGAGACCGCTTACATTGCCACGTATCGTACCACGTTTTCCGGCCTTGCCACCGTTGCCCCCCCTGCCAATGGCATGTGCGCCGTCATCGGCAATGTTGCACTTGTTTTTCCCTGCTCCCCCTGTCGCCGTGGCATTTCCGCCATT
>JAGTUW010000144.1 GCA_018224345.1 Bacteroidota bacterium | reverse complement strand
TCTTAACTCTTCACTCTTAACTTTTCACTCTTCAATCGCTTTGTCCACGCTCCACTGAATCGGAAGAGACTGCCAGGAACGGCGAAACGGCGGGATTGAAGCGCACCCGACATCCCCGTATATTAAAGATGGTTGTGGTGTGCGCATCCGCTCGGGATGTGGCATCGCCACCGTTTCCATCATGAATCATCGGCAGGTGGCATGGAAAAGGACGAGGATCTCAAATCCCGCGTCATGGAATTCTGGGATGAGAAAAGCTGCGGAGAAGTGTACGCCGAAGGGGAATCGGAGAGGGAGTACTACGAGTCGCAGAGCCTGGCCCGCTATTCTCTCGAACCCTATATCCGCGACTTTGCCCGTTTCGGGGAAGGCGCCGGAAAGGATGTGCTGGAAATCGGCGTGGGTATGGGAGCCGATCATCTCGAATGGGCGAAATCACGTCCCCGTTCTCTGACCGGTATCGATCTGACACCACGCGCAGTCGTTCATACACAGAGGCAGCTCGAGCTGTCCGGGTATCATCCGAATGTGCAGGTCGGCGACGCAGAGGCATTGCCGTTTCCCGACGGATGTTTCGATATCGTGTATTCCTGGGGAGTCCTCCACCATTCACCCGACACCGCCGCTGCGTTCGGTGAAGTATTTCGTGTACTGCGTTCCGGCGGCGCCGCCCGCATCATGGTCTATCACAAATACGCGTTGACCGGATATATGCTCTGGTTGCGTTATGGATTGTTGCGCGGTCGTCCCCTGCGTCCCCTGCGGGACATCTATGCCACGCATCTCGAGAGTCCCGGCACCAAGGCCTACACTGTCGCGGAGGTCCGGGCGATGTGCAGCAGGTATTCCCGTGTCGATATACGCATACAGCTCTCCTTCGGCGACCTGTTGCAGGGAGCTGTGGGACAGCGGCATGGCGGACGGCTGCTCGATGTCGCAAGGAAGATCTGGCCCCGCCGGCTGCTCGCACGGATGTTCAGGCATCATGGATTGTGTATGCTGATCGAAGCCCGCAAGGGTTGAAGCGTCCTGCCTGTAACTTTTCAATCAGTATGGTGTTACCTCTTATTGCCCCGTTCTGCAAGCTCTCGTTTCGACCGCACATAGATGAACACAATATTTCGAGGAGGCGCTCATGTGTATCACGAACAATCATTGTCGCGTACTGCTGTATCCCGTGCTGCTGCTTTTGCTGACTATGCTTTCCGGCATGAAGGGAATGGCCCAGCCGCAATTGAATATCAAGAGCATACAGACCGACTGGCCGATCGTGGAACTGTACTTTACGGTGGATTGCGACGGAAAGCGTGTGTACGATATCGACAGGCAGGATGTTCGCCTCCTGGAGAACGGAGTGGAAATAGATGAATTTTCGGTATGGTGTCCCGATCCACACCTGGTGTGCGCCGTTTCGGCTTCACTGGTATTCGATGCATCCGGGTCCATGGGGGGCTCCCGACAGGCGGCGGCGAAGCAGGCGGGACATGCCTTCATCGATATGATGGATGGGGAATATCACGAGGCCGCCGTGATCTTCTATACATCGGTGGTGACGGTACTGCAGAAGATGACCACAGACACAACCCTGCTTCATGACGCGATCAATGGCATTCCGGCGGCCGGTATGGGGGCATGGCGCGATGGCGTGTATGTGGGTCTCCTCGAGCTCGTCAACGACGGTGTCAACCAGTGCCGCGGTGTCATTCTGCTCACCGACGGCGAAGACATCGGCTCGACACGCACCCTGGAAGAACTCGTTTCGCTCGCGACGCGTCACCGCATTCCCGTGTACACTATCGGACTCGGAGAGAATGTCAACACCGGGGAGCTCGATACCCTGGCACAACAGACGGGCGGACAATTTTACCATGTGCTTGCAGAGAATGAAATGGTCTCTATATATACGGAAATCATGACGCAGTTGCAGAAACTGCCCATGGAACAGGACTGTCTTATCGCCTATACACGTGACTGTGCGGACGGAACGATGCGCACGGTGGAACTGCAATTGCACGATTACTGCAACGGATCGGATGTCAGAATCCGCAATTACACAGCGCCGCTGGATTCGACGACATTCACGACAGTCGGGATGCGTCTCGGAGAGGTGCAGGGGCAGGGAGGCGGCGATGTCACGCTGCCACTGAACCTTGTGACGGATCTCGAGGGAGTGACGCTGCTGCCGTTTTCCTTCAACCTGCATTATGATCCGCCGTCACTGCAATTGATCGATGTAACTGCGCCACCGGGATCTCTTCTGGAAGGAAGCACGATACAGGTGACGCCGTCCGCGCTCGGGAGTCGCATCGAAGTCATGGATTCCGTTACGATCGACAGTGCAGGAAAGATGATGGATCTGACATTCAGCGCCACCGAAGTCACGGATACAATCCGGCTGGCTGTCGTCGGACTTGACCCGCAGTTCTCCGGCGGTTGTTTCAGGCCCTCCATAGAAGACGGTGAAATCCTTATTGTTCCCGCGGCGCCCAGTGTCACCTGCAGCATGGATGCACCGGAGGAGTTGGAATGGCGTACGGATGAGCAGGATTACGAGCCGAATCCGTTCACCGTACGTTTCCAGGTCTTCAACAATGGCCTGGTGGCGGCGGAGAATGTCCTGTTCCGTATAGCATACGATACCGCCGACGTACGATTGGTAACTCCCTCGACGGATGTGCAATCAGGACCGCTGTCCGATCTCGAGCCGGGAGAATTCATGGAGGTATCCTGGTTGCTGTCTGCTGAGCCCCGTACGATGGAGACGCAGACCGACCTCGGTATCGTCGCGACCTTCGACAATCATGAGGATGTATCCTGTATTGTCGGCGTACTCATCCCCGAAGCGGAGTCTGCGCTTGTCGTCAGTATCACCGCGACGGGACCGCTCACATTCTGCGAAGGTGATTCGGTGTTGCTGGACGCCGGAGAGGGATATGCATCGTACGAATGGTCCACCGGAGAAAGCACGCGCACGATCGTCGTTCATACCGCGGGCAGTTACACGGTCACGGTATGGAATGATGCAGGGGCCTCGGCAACGTCTGCTCCTGTGAACGTCAGCGTACATCCGG
>JAGTUW010000143.1 GCA_018224345.1 Bacteroidota bacterium | reverse complement strand
CCTCCCATGTCTCGCCCTGATCCGATGATCGGAACGTGGCGTTGTTGAGTCCGGCATGGAGCATATTCCCGTCGGAAACGCTGACGGAATAGACCACATCGTTCGGCAGAGCGTCGTCGATGGATTCCCAGCTCGCGCCCCGGTCAGTGGAACGGAACAGTCCGGTCTGATAGGCCCCTGCGTACCAGTTCCCCGCATCATCGACAGCGACTTTGAAATCCCTGTTGCCATCCTGCACCGGGTAACTCCGTTCCCAGCTTTCGCCCTGATCGGTGGAAACCGCGACCGCCCCCCGCAATCCGAGCAACACGGTTCCGTCTGTCGCCGAAGCGATGTACAGTGCGATTTCGCCGATTTCACACGGGTCCCACTGCGCACCTCCGTCGCTGCTGCGAAATACATCCCGTGTACTGAGAGCGAACAGCATGTCGTCGGATGTCGCATGCAGCGCAATGGTATTGCGGGTCCATTTCTCCTCGAAAAGGAGTTGCCAGGAGCGACCGGCATCGGTGGAGCGGAAGTAGGCCCCGAGCCGGGGAGCGGCGATGATGGCGTCATCGACGGCAGCAAAGGACTGCATCGTCCCACCTGTCGGTCCCGGCAGATGTACCCAGTCTTCCTCCTGCGCCAGCGCGGGCGCGGAGAGGAGAATAATGAGGAAAGGGATTCCGCGGAAAAAGACAGCAACATTCGCCTGCATGGTGACCTCCGTATCTCTGCTGTGACATCGTCTCACAATACATACAACTTCTCTTCATGGAAAGGTACGAGTTTTGTGCTTCTTCTCTAAGACAAGTGTATGAAGCGTCCGTGCAGATAAATTGCAAATAAGCGGTGTGTACGGAGCCTCCGTGCAGATAAACTGCAGATAAGCGGTGTGTACGGAGCGTCCGTGCAGATAAAATGCAGATAAGCGGTGTGTACGGAGCGTCTGTGCAGATAATCTGCAGATAAGCGGTGTATACGACGACGGGCCTCGTGTGAGGCCCGTCGTGAGAGCGCCGATGACGGCGCGGAGATTCGGGATGCGGCGCTGTTGCGGAATTATTTTTCGCCCATGAAGGGATAACGCCAGTTTTTCGGCGGTGCGAAGGTTTCCTTCAGGGTACGGACGGACATCCAGCGTAGCAGATTCATGGCGCTGCCGGCCTTGTCGTTGGTGCCCGAAGCACGCCCGCCGCCGAAGGGTTGCTGTCCGACCACAGCCGCCGTCGGTTTGTCGTTGATATAGAAATTCCCAGCCGCGTTGCGGAGGCGATCCGACATGTGAATCAGCGCGTAACGATCCTGTCCCCAGATCGCGCCGGTCAATGCGTACATGGAAGTCGTATCGCAAAGGTCGAGTGTCTCTTCGAACTTCGCGTCCTCATACACATAGATGGTGAAGACGGGACCGAAGATTTCTTCTTCCATAGTTTTGAAGCGCGGGTTCGTGGTGACGATAGTGGTCGGCTCGATGAACCAGCCCTTCGCATCGTCGTAGTTGCCACCAGTGAGGATTTCGGCATCCCCGGCTTCCTTCGCATGGTCGATATAGGCAGTGATGCTGGTGAAGGCGGCTTTGTCGATCACCGCGCTCATGAAATTCGTGAAATCCTCCGGATCACCCATGCTGATGGCGGCGATTTCCGCGACATATTTTTCGCGGAATTCCGGCCAGATCGACTGCGGGATGTACATGCGCGAAGCGGCAGAACATTTCTGTCCCTGGTACTCAAAAGCCCCACGGACGGCCGCGACGACCAGCGCATCCACATCGGCGCTGTTATGCGCGAAAATGAAATCCTTTCCGCCTGTCTCGCCCACGATGCGCGGGTAGTAACGGTATTTCGCGATATTCTCACCCACGGTTTTCCACATTTCCTGAAACACAGCGGTCGAACCGGTAAAGTGAATGCCAGCGAGATGCTCACTGGCCATGACAGGATTGCCCACTTTTGCGCCGGAGCCCGGAATGAAGTTGATGACACCCTTCGGCAGACCGGCTTCTTCCAGCAGTTTCATCAGGAACCAGGCCGAATACACAGCGCTGGATGCGGGCTTCCACAGCGAGACACCGCCGACGATGGCGGGAGCCGTGGGCAGATTCCCGGCTATGGATGTGAAATTGAACGGAGTGACTGCGAAGATAAAGCCTTCAAGTGGACGATATTCGACGCGATTCCACATGCCGGCCGGTGAGTAGGGTTGGTCTTTCATCAATTCCGTCATGTAGAAGGAGTTGAAACGCCAGAAATCAATCAATTCGCAAGCGGAATCAATTTCCGCCTGATATGCCGTTTTGGATTGCCCGATCATCGTAGCGGCGTTGATGGTCGCGCGCCAGGGACCGGCCAGAAGGTCCGCGGCCTTGAGAAAGATCGCAACACGCTGTTCCCATGGCATGACCGCCCAGGCTTTCTGTGCTTCGAGCGCTGCCTCGATAGCCATCTGGATTTCCTTTTCCGAGGCACGGTGATAGACACCGAGTTTATGACCATGGTCATGAGGGATACGTATCTCGGCGGTGTCGCCGGTACGGATTTCCTCGCCACCAATTACGAGCGGGATCTCGATCTCTTTCGATTTGAGATCGGCGATTTTCTCCTTCAATGCGATTTTGTCCGGACTACCCGGACCGTATGTCCTGATCGGCTCGTTGATCGGTGCCGGTACCTTGAAATAAGCGTTGGACATGATAACTCCTGCGAAACGTTTATCGGATGAATATTCGATGACGGTGTTCTGCCCCTGATTAAGATTCTGTCCCCGCGCGGCGTGAAGCATACCGCTGACTCCAAAATTACGCATAACGGGGCAGATATAAAATACTCCATGAGCAGAATCGGGTTTTCTCAGGCAAAACGTGCTGCAATTTTCGGGAGGCCCGGCTTCGTCAGGCGTGAAGGACGAACGTGCGATAACCCTGTCATGTGATTTCTCATGACACATGCATGCATCCGATTCATTATCTTGAACGTTTCACTGATTGAAAGAAAGATGATATGCGACTGATATTGACTCAGCCCCGACTTCGAGCCTACGATAATACGCCCTCCCTGGCCATGTTGCGCGAACTGCCTGACAGATTAGTGGGAGGGTTGCGGCACGATGATATCGTGCTTCTGCCGGAACATGCGCTGTTCGTAGAAAATCGCGATGCGTATATCGAGATGCTCACATCTCTGGCGACGGACTTCGGTTGCCATATTGTCGGGGGATCGTTTCACGAAATCGGAGACGGTGTCAGGAGAAATACCGGTGCGGTGTTCACACCCGAAGGAACGGTGCTCGGATGGTATGATAAGTTGCGTCCCTATGCCGACGAGCGCAACCGGGTTGATGCCGGGACGCGTCTCGGTGAGTTCCGCATCGCTGATCGTAATGTGCTGGTACTGATCTGCGCAGATTTCTGGTTCAGTGATCTCTTTCTCCGGGCACATGAAGTTCCTGATCTCGTACTCGTACCCGCGCTCTCGGTGACGCGGAAGACCACCCCAGACTATTCCCGCGCTTTGTGGCGGCATCTGGCTATCGGCCGTGCTTATGAATTCGGGGTTTTCGTGGGAATCAGTGATTGGGCGCATACCTCGGTACTGCCGAAGCATATCACCAGTGGTGTCGGCGGGTTTGCGGACACAACACATGACGAGGCGGATGTTTTCTATCGCGCCATCGGAATGCGTGACAGTTGTGTCATCACACCGGATTTTGAGGCATTGCAGCGTTTCCGGCATGACAGGGGTGGCAGGGGATTTTATTGGAAAAAATGAATGGACGATCGATATGTCATCACGTCGTCACAGTACGCGAACGTCTTCGTGGGAGGTATGGGTACGAGCAGCGTATGTGCCATCAGCGGATGCAGTGGAAAAAATAAGAGGGCGGACATGTGAAGTCCGCCCCGTAATGAAAGATCCCGGTCAGAGGAGGGGAACCGGGATCTTTCGAAGTCGAAAGCGAGATGAGGGACGTTTCGAGAGGTGCCGTTACTTGAGCCTTTTTCTCAGGAAGGGTATTGAGTCTATCCATCATTGTGAAGAAGGGGTCCGTTCATCTCCACTTCCTTTAATGTAAACACTTTAGAGCACTGTTTGGTTACCGGAAAGCAGGCCCATATACAGTGCAAATATTCATCCATGTACGATAGAGGGGATGAAACGTCGATTCCGGACAGCAGAGCGATATTATTCCGGAGATCCGAAAGAGCGAATGCGGAAAAAAACCCCGTTCACATCGCCGGACGATGGAACGGGGTATTTGCAGCCAGAGACAAGAAGGTTTTATTGCGGGATCTTCCGCCTGTCAACGTTGTGATTCGTCGACAAGTTTCTCAAGATCCTTCTTGAGTTTCTCAATTTCCTCGCCATAGGTAGTCCAGTCGCCCTCACGTTGTGCGCGCAGAGCATTGTTGTAGCTGCTCATGGCTGCGCGTGAGAGTTCCTGTACACCTTGTATCAATTGCACTTCCGCGGCAACGACTTGTTCGCCATCCGGGGCGGCATCCGGAGTTTCACCGGGAACGCGACCGTGGAACACGCGTCGCAGGCTCTCATCCAGTGTTTCTTCCATCGCCAGGCGATTGTGATATGCGACGATAACGCGCCGGAGTTCCGGTAATTTGCCGGATGTGGCCTGGAGGTACACTGGTTGTACATACATGACCTCTTTCTTGATGGGAATGACAAGCAGGTTTCCGCGATAGACGCGCGATCCCTGTTGATTCCACAGTGCGAATTGCTGGGATATGTATGGGTCCTGATCGATACGTGCCGCGACCTGCATCGGACCGAAAATCTGTTCCTTTTTCGAGAATTTGTACACCAGCATTTTTCCGTAATCATCGCCGTCGCTTCGTGCGCAGAGCCAGGCGATCATATTGTCACGTTTGTTGGGCGTGTAAGGGATCATCTGAATGAATTCTTCGCTCGATTCACCCGGCAGACGCATGATGGCGTAATAGCTCTCCATCGTGACGACCTGTTCCTGGAGCTTTTCGGTCGCGATATTCCAGAGATCCTCCTTGTTGTAGAAGACCTGTGGGTCCATCATGTGATACGTCGAGTACAGGTCTGACTGCACGTCGAAGAGATCCTGCGGATAGCGGATATGCGACCAGATCTCCTCCGGACATTCCTCCTTATCCCGGAACAGTGTCGGGAAAATCCGTTTGTAAACCTGGATCAGGGGGTCGTTCTCGGTATTGAGTGTGTAGAGTGTCGTCTCGCCGTTATAAGCGTCAATGACAATTTTCACTGAATTTCGTATGTAATTGAAGTCTTTCGCCGGCTTCGAGTACGGGAATGCCCGGCTTGTGGTATAGGCGTCGTAAATCCAGAGCATACGACCGCCGGCCACGACCAGATACGGATCCTCGTCGAAGGTAAGGAAAGGAGCGATTTTACGGACACGTTCGTGGATATTGCGATAGTAAAGAATATGGCTCTCGGGAGAAATATAGCCGGAAATGAGGATATTCAGCTCACTGAAATGCATGGCGAAAATCAGACGCCGGAAGATGGATCCGATTGACACCCCCGACTCACCTTCGTACGTGGTCATCTGGTTGAGGTCGCCCATCGGGTAATCGAATTCCTCGATATTGCCTTTGATGATTACCTGCTTATTCGTTGCTTCGCCATAATAAATCTCCGGTCTTGTCACGTCGAGCCCGTGTTCGGAAATCGGGGGAATGTCCTTGATGAAGAACTCGGGCAGGCCCTCTTCGGTGACGACGTTGACAGGACTCATCGCAAGTCCGTATCCGTGTGTATAAACGAGGTTCGTGTTTACCCAGGTCTGCGCCGTCGGGGGCAGTTTGCGTTGATCGAGCTCGCGGGAGCTGAGCATGATCTGCCGGTAACTGCCGTCCGGAAGCCGATAGCGGTCAACGTCCACATCCGAGAAGCCGTAGTAGAGACGGATGACCTGTAATTGATCGAGTGTGCTCGCCAGAGGCCGGTAATCCCACAGCATGATGTTGCGTATGGTGGCGCTGTCGGCAATGACATCTTCTATGTCAAGATCGTACTGGGGATCGATGGGTTTCTCGACAATGCGGTTGAGCTCGTAGGCGTAGCGCGTCAGTTCGATGTTGTTGCTGATATAAGGAAGTTCCTTGCTCTGCTCGTTGGGATCGACCACGAATTTCTGAATGAGGGAAGGATACACCGAGCCGACGACGATGGCGAGCACGACAAAACCAACACCGACTTTGGCGAGTAATGCGAAATTGCGGGAAAACAATGTGTACACAACCGCGACCGCAGTGAGAAGTGAAACGATGGTCATGATCCATGCCGCGGGAAGCTGTGCATGAATGTCGGTGTATCCGGCACCGAAGAAGCTGCCGGAACGACTCGAGTACAGTATGTCGTAGCGGCCCAGCCAGTAACTGATGGCCACGAGCACCATGAGCACACCGAGAAGTACGGCGATATGCTTGCGGGCAGTTGCAGAGATGGAAACACGTCCTACTGCGAAACTGACTCCCTGCCGTACGACGTACACGAGCACGGTACCGATGATGACCAGCACGGTGGCACCGATCAGCCAGGATTTTATGATGTTGATAAACGGCAGCGTGAACATGTAGAACGAGGCGTCGTTTCCGAAGATGGGATCGGCCATATCGAATGACTGCGCATTTGCGAAGACCAGCATGTCCATCCAACTGCCACTGAGCATTCCGGCCATAACGAACGCGAGAAATACCGCGCCACCGTAGACAAGCCAGCGGATGCCCTTGCCGATTCCCTCAAGAAACTGCTGCAGGCGGGGATCAAGCGTGAGATTGGACTCGGAGCGCAAGGCGATACCGAGATTGAACATCATGTACACTAAGAAGATGACAAAGCCCGCGAACCATAATCCGTATTGAGCGGTGTAGGTCTTCCAGAATACAGCACTGTAATCGAGGTCACCGAACCACCACATGTCGGTGACGAAGGAAGCGATCAAACCAAGAAAAATAAAGATGAGAATGATTGCGGAGGCAATAATGCCCAGCGAACGTCTGGCTTTCATAATGTTGTCCGGCGTTGAGAATACATATCCTGAAATCTACTCTTTCGCGGCACCAAAGGCAAAGAGAATCGGCGCAGGGAAAAATCCATTGCTTCTGATGTCGTGGTGAAGTAGAATACAACAATGTTCCGGATACGTGATTCATATCGTCGTGTTCTCTACCCGCTTCTGCTCCTGATAGCGCTGTGGCCTGCGGATCTGTATGCGCAGGTGTATCCGAATTCACCGGTGTTTCGTGATTATCGTCCGGCGGATCGACAACGCAGTGGCAGCGGGGAAGGACTGCGGAAACAAATCAATGTGTTTCTGCTGGAACGTGACGCGGCGAGCGGTGACCCCCTTGCACAGCATGAACTCGCCGTGCGGCTGCTGACGGGAAACGGATTGCCCGCCGATACCGCACGCAGTGCCTACTGGATGCGCAGGTCGGCGGAGGGCATGCTGGTCCCGGCCATGTACAACTATGCCCTGCTGCTGTACAACGGATGGGGCACGGCGTGGAATCCCTTCGAGGCCTACCGCTTGTTCCGTACCGCAGCGGACCGCGGTATGACGGAAGCACAGTATGTGACGGGCATCTTCTTTACGGACAATCTCGTTCTGCAACAGAATTGGGACTCTGCGTGGACATGGATTTCACTCGCGGCGCAGGCAGGATATCAGCCCGCACTCAGGGCACGGACCGAGATCGCGAACAGGGGGCATGTGCAACTCTCCCCCGATTCTATGCTCGCAACACCCGCAGAAGGAAAGCAGAGCAGTGATGAGCGCGAGGAAGAAGCGTCATTTGCTACCTGGACGCCCGTACTCCTCGATTTCCAACGGAAGACGCAGGTCGAAACGCTGTCAACCTCTCTGCTGCTCGATGAACTTCTCGCTACACGCGTGTCCTCCCCGGGAGACACCTTGCTGCTCCAGACCTTGTTGGACCGACAACCCGCACCCGATGCACTGCAATTACTGCGGCAAATGGCTGCCTGGGCGAACCCCGAAGCTATGGTCCTGTTGGGGCGCCTGCACGAGGAAGGGCGCGTCGAAGGAAAGAGCGACGGTAGCACGGCAGTGGTGCTTGCGGAGTTGGACGGACAGCTCGCCGCGGCGGAACTCTATATCTCCGCGGTGTTTCTCGAAGCTGTCAGGGCCCCGGCATTGTTGACGGAGTTGCTGCGCGACGGTAATCTCACGATGTATCTGAGGCAAGCCGCGTGGGCGGGGAATGCACGGGCGCAATTCATATGGAGCGGACTCAAGGCACTCGGCATCGAGACACAACTCACCGAGGCGCAGGCGCTCGACGTGCTCAAACGCGCAGCCGCGGCAGACCATACCAACGCGTTGGTCCATCTCGGAATGTGTTACGCGCAGGGTCGATGGGTGGAGGTGGATCATGGGCGTGCGTGGGAGTTCTGGCGGCAGGCGGCGGAGGCAGGAAATGCCGAGGCCAGGCTCAGACTCGCAGCGACAGCGGTGTTGTGGTCCGGTTCGAAATCGCGGGCAAGCGCCACCATGCCGATGAGCGTCCCGGCGGCGCTGGAAATACTCGGAGAGGGTATCGAATGGGGGTCACTGTTTGCGGAAGTAGCGATTGCCTCGAGTTACGAGCGCGGGATCGGACGTTCGGCGAACCTCGGCATGGCGGTGCGATCGTACCGTGACTGCGCTGTTCGCGGGAGTCAGACTGCATGGCTTGCCCTGTTGCGTCTGCATGATGCGCGGCGTCCCGCAGATCCGCTGTTCAACACCGGTATACGATAATCATGTGTATGCGTTTTTTTATTGCCCGCTTTCATGTATAATGGCTTTTGAAACAGCCACCAGACCTACTTTCTATCATGGATGGCAGTACACATCGGGTTCTTCTCGTAGAAACACGTTCCGCTGATGCAGAACTGGTCAAGGAGGCACTGCGACAAAGCGCGGTGTCCTGTGACGTTACGCATGTGACGCGTCTTGCGGATGCGCTTGAGCAATCGGTAGCCGGACAATTCGATGTCGTCATCCTCAATCTGTTTCTCTCCGACAGCGAGGGGCTCGATACCTATGTAGCCATGCGCAGTCATGTCCCCACCATCCCCTTGATACTCCTGGCCACCGATACCATCGGAGAAGATCTTGCAATCGATGCCGCACGACGGGGCGCGCAGGATTACCTGCGGTTGGCGGAAATCAGCTCCGC
Organism: Bacteroidota bacterium; assembly: GCA_018224345.1. Lineage (GTDB taxonomy): Bacteria > Bacteroidota > Ignavibacteria > SZUA-365 > SZUA-365 > SZUA-365. The sequence goes on along the minus strand of JAGTUW010000143.1, from coordinate 111 downwards.
CGTTCTTTCGAAATCCCTTCGTTATGCAATCGAGCGTAAGCGGCATGAGAGCGAACTCCGGAATCAGAAAGAGTTCTATGAAAACATTCTCATGGAAGCGAATGTCTGGGT